>JAXJRE010000038.1:0-12493 GCA_036310785.1 Acutalibacteraceae bacterium | reverse complement strand
ATTTTCATCTCCTAATTGTTTCTCGTTTTTATTATTTCTGTATTTTGCGTTAATATTCGCAAATTTACATCACTTTTATTTATTTTGTAGAAATATTTAAAAACATATTCTGATTTATATTTAAAATATAACAAAAACATAAAAATTGTATTGACTATACACAATAATAATGCTATAATCAGCATAACCGGTATACTCTTAATTTAAGGAGGAGTTTAAATGAAGAAAGTCCATCGAGTGGGCAAAAAAACGCTGTCCGTCATACTGGCGCTCACGTTTGTGCTCACAACCCTTGTCTGTTTTGACATCGGAGCATTGTTCGGTTCTGCCGTCGATACATCTTCGGCGATCACAGTAACCGACAACAGTATTCCTAACGTGTATTTCTATGCACCTGAACAAGTTTATCTTGAGCCGTCTTTAACAGGATACACAGCTCAGGGTAAGTACAATTACCAGTGGTTTGTTGACTCGACGGTTAATTCATCTACAAACCTTGAAACTCTCAGAACAGGAGAAAATTCGACCGGTAGATTTTACTTCTATTATGAGAATGCAAGTCAGGTAACCGTCTCATACAAATATCTCAGCTATAATATGTCGGATATGACGGCTTATACTCAAACAAGCCAGACAGGAACCGGCGATTATGCAAATGCTAACTGTACTATTAAGCTTGACGAGTATGCAACTCCGCTCAGAGCTTACAATACAAGCGGCACAAGCTCGTATATCTATTATACGAAGGCAGGTAACAAGATCGATACAACTATCACCCGTGACAGTGTATCTCCGTTCCTTGCAGCCTCGTCAAAGGGTTGCTATATCGAATGGAAGGTAACCTTTGTCGATAAGGTTGACGGTCAGACCAAGGTTGTTTACAGATATACATACCTTTACAAGCCGTATATCCAGCCGGTCGGTTCCGCCCTTCGTGCAGAGAATGCCCGCGGTACCAACTCTTTCGGTCAGAACATTTCATGGATCTCCGGTATTCATTCACTTCTGACTACCGGTGACCGTTATCCTAACTCTGCTCAGGGTGTCAATGACCTTTTACCCTTCTCATCCACAAACCCCGTGGGAGTTCAGCTGGGACTTGTAGGAACTCAGTATTATGCCCAGTTTGCAGCTGAGGTTCAGACGAACGGCTATTTCAAGTATACGGAAATCAAAAATGAAGGCAGCGGCGGTTGGGTCAACACAGACGGAGCAAACAGCCCGTACACAAACGCTCTTTCCTTTAACTATATTGATAGCAATAAAGACACACAAGTGGTGGGTGACTATTCGCAGTATGCTTTCTCAACAGCACCTACTGCAGGTCTTACGGTTGACGTCAGCCGTTATTCAAACCTTAAGTATATCCCGAACCTCTCAACAGGTCTTCTTGTAACCGATGATGAGGGTTCGGACCGTTCCGGCTGCTGGTATGTTGCGGACAGTACCGGAAAGACCGATCAGGCTTTTTCTGAGGCAAGTAATGAAAAGAATTCAACTACCAACGCTGAACGTCTTTATAACAACTATAAAAAGATTATTGCCAATCAGGGTACGTTTACAGAAAGAGGCAATTATGAAGGCGAGGGCGTTAAGTATAACGGACCTATTGATATTGAGCTTCTTAACGAATCAAACGCAACAAATACATACAACGTCAGAGCCTGCTACCACAACTATCAGGACGGCGACCGTATAACCAACGTCAGCGTTATGCCTATCTCTGTTGTTCAGACGAACAAGGAGACGCTCAGAGCGGCTGTTAACCACGCTACAAACGTTGTTGCAAAGTTCGGTCTCAAGACTGACAATTCAAGCGTTTATTACAATCAGGGCAACTCAAACTGGGGCAAGTTTACCACTCTCTATCAGCTTGCCGGCAAGATGCTTGCAAATCTTGATCTTTCTTCCACAACAAATGTATCCGGTTATGATCTTAATTCTGTTGTTTCAGAGCTTGAAAGTGCTATTTCCGGAGTTGAGAATGAGGCAAGAATCTCTTCAACGGCGTCCGTTCGCTTCCTTGCTCTTAGCAAGACCGCAAACGGCTATAAGCTTATTGAGCTCCATGACGAGGATACAAACTCCAACGTTGCCGACGTATCGAAGGATTTCTATCTCGGCCAGAAGATTAATTTTAATGCACTGAGCTTTTCGGGCTATGATTATGTCGGCGCAAGCGCAGGACTCAAGGATGTCGATACTCAGACGGGATCGGACTATTCGTCTGTTATCACAACAACCGATTCGGTTGTTACCGTTCCGTTTGCAAACGCTTCTTCACAGGTTCAGTACACTTTCCTTTATGCTCAGAAGGAGTATTCAACCATCGTTGATACAAGAGGCGGCGACTTCAACCTCCTTAACGTTATCAATTCCGATTATCCGGCAATCGGCGGAATGGCTTATCCGACATATTCGGCTGACACTTCCGTTGACACCGACCTCAACTATACCGTAAGCGGAAACGATGTAACGGTATGGACAACAGAGGAAACTACTCTCGCTAAGTATCAGTTCCTTCCGTATGTTGCTGAGGTTGAGGCTTCAACAGCATATGCACTCAAGTATAAGGTAACAGGTACAGACCCGTCGAACATCAGCTTCTCTCTTTACGGAGCTAACTTCACAGGCGGCGACGGCGACACAACTTCATACTACAACTTCAGCGGCGAAAAGTCACAGATCAAGACCAATGCCGTAGATTCGGGTAAGGCATATCTGAGAATTGAGCTTCTCGGCGATGCAAGAAACGGCAAGAAGATCATGATCAGCGACCTTTGCCTGACAAAGGCTGACAGAAACGAGCTTTCTCTTCAGACCTCGGCAGAGTATCCCGCAAACTTTGTTGCAACATCTGCCGATAAGATAGGTATGAGCTATACTGCAACAAGCAATTCCTCATTCTATGTAACTTCTCAGTATAACAGCAGCACATACGATCAGAAGCAGCTTCTTCCGTACTACATCAATCTCAAGCCGAACGGAAAGTATGTAATCAATTACGAGGTTTCCGGACTTGACGCTTCGAAGATCCGCCTTGATCTTGTAAATGACTCTTTCACAGGCGGCAACGGATCTGCTGCAACAACATATACATTCGCTTCAAGCGGATCGCAGATCACAGTCGGCACCTCCGATGACGGAACTGCTCAGCTCAAGATCACATATGCTTCGGGTATAGCCGCAGGAACAAAGGCGACTATTACAAACCTCAGCATCACAAACCTTGACACAAAGACAACTATCACAGGTAAGTTCAGCGACCTTGCAACTCTCGGTATCCCCGTAAGAGAGGGCTACAAGTTTGCAGGCTGGACAGTAAAAGCAAATGACGGAAGCTCATCGGCATACGGCAGCGTAACCGAGACTATTCCCGGCAGCCTCTATCAGTACAAGTTCGGCACAGGCATCGACGTAGTCGAGGCACAGTGGACGACAGATACCTGCACAGTTATCTTCCGTAACTATGACGGAGCAGTAGTCAGCGAGCAGACCGTAGCATACGGCAGCGCAGCAAATGCTCCGACAACAACACCGACACGCTTCGGTTATACCTTCAACTCATGGGATACAGACTTCTCATCTGTAACAAGGGATCTCATCATTGAGCCTATATACGATGAGATTAACATTGATGTTATTCTTGATAAATCAACGCTCTCAACCTATGAGGACTCACAGGCTACCTTGCAGGCAACGTTCAGCCCGAATGAGCCTGAGATCAGCGAGATCACATGGACGTCGAGTGCACCGGCTATTGCAACGGTAACCGGAACAACAGGCAACCGTGGAATTATCACAGGTGTATCGGCAGGTACTGCTGTTATCACCGCAACGGTAACCTATAACGGAAAGACCTATTCAGAGAGCTGTAACGTAACTGTTATTGCTAAGAAGGCAACAGCAGTTGAGATCGTAACACCTCCGACAAAGACAGAGTATTTCGTAGGCGAGGCCTTCGATCCGTCGGGTATGCAGATCCAGGTAACATACAATAACGGAACAAAGTCCGATTATTCAACCTATGATTTCAGCTCACTTCCCGGAACTGTAACATTTGCAACAGTTTCCACAGCAACAGCAGGAACAAAGACAGTCCGTCTTACCTATAAGGAGAACGGTACATCCCTTACCGCAACTACAAAGATCACCGTAGTTGCAATTAAGCCCACAAAGATTGAGTTCTCAGGCACTCCCGATAAGACCTTCTTTGTAGGCGACACATCAGCCGCATTTGATGAGACAGGACTTGAAGTAACCGTAACCTACAACAACGGCACATCTCAGAACTTTGACGCATCTGAGCTTGACATCACTTACAGCGGCTTTGATACAACAACAGCACGGACGATTTCGATGACGGGTACCTATGAGGGACTCAGCGCAAGCTTCGATGTAGTTATCAATCCCGTAGAGCTTGTATCCGTAGCTGTAAACACAATGCCGAATAAGACCGGCTACTATGTCGGTGACGACTTCGACCAGACAGGTCTTACACTCACAGCGACCTATAACAACGGAAGCTCCGAAATTATTTCTTCGGGTATTACCTGCACAGGCTTCAGCTCAACATCTGCAGGCTCCAAGACAATCACAGCCACCTACGGCGGAAAGTCCACGACATTTTACGTTGATATCGTTGCTCTCAAGCTCGTATCTATCGCTGTTAAGACCAATCCGACTAAGGTCAGCTATTATGCAGGTGAAAGCCTCGATACAACAGGACTTACCCTTACGGGAACCTACAACAACGGAACAACCGATACAATTACAACAGGTTATACCTGCTCAGACTTCAGCTCTGAAACTGCGGGAACCAAGACTGTAACCGTAAACTATCAGGGACTTACAACGACCTTCAATGTTACAGTTCTTGACGCAACCATTGTATCCGTAGCTGTCAAGACAATGCCCGATAAGGTCAGCTACTTCGTTGGAGATAGCTTCGATCAGACAGGTCTCACCCTTGAAGCGACATACAGCAACGGCACTACAGCAATCATCTCTTCCGGAATTATCTGCACCGGCTTCAGCTCAACTGAAACAGGTACAACGACGGTAACTGCAACGTATGACGGAAAGAGCACTACCTTTGATGTAACAATCAAGGCAGTTGAGCTTATCGGAATTGAGATCACGGTTGAGCCGACAAAGACAACCTTCAACACAGGCGACGAGCTTGATACAACAGGACTTGTACTTACACTCAAGTACAACAACAATACAACAAACACAATCACCGAAGGCTTCACAACAAGCGGCTATGACACAAATACCGCAGGCGAGCAGACAATCACAGTCAGCTACGGCGGATTCAGCGACACCTATAAGGTAACGCTTATCCAGAGCTATGCGGATTACACAAATGTAGACGCAGCTATTGAAGCGGCAAACGAGAGGATTGCAACCGGTTACTACACAGATGAGTCTGTTGCGGCTCTTAACGAAGCAATCAATGCAGTAGTAAGAGATCTCAAGGCAGACGAGCAGACAACGGTAGACGGCTTTGAGGCAGACATTCTTGACAAGACAGAAAAGCTTGTTATGAAGGACGCCGATTACAGCGCAGTTGAAACAGCCAAGACAGCGGCGGCTGAGGAGATCGCAAAGGGCATCTACACAGATGAGTCCGTAGCGGCACTCCAGGCGGCAGTAGACGCAGTAGTAGAAGGCAAGAAGATCGACGAGCAGTCAGCGGTAGACGGATATGCAAAGGCAATCAACGATATGATCCTTGCACTTGAAGAGAAGCCGTCAGATTTCTCAAAGATCGACGCACTCTACACAGAGATCGAGAATTACGATCCTGACCTCTACACGAACTATGACGAGATCTTCTATGATTACATCTTTGATTTCTATCTCAGCGATGTAGGTTCGGCAAAGCTGACATATACGAAGATCAGCCAGCAGGGTGAGGTAGATAAGCTCTACGATCAGCTTGCAGCATACAGAGATATGCTCATCCTCAAGGATGCAAAGGTTGCGAAGTTCGAGCTCAAGAACGGCGCAGCATACAAGACCTCGGGCGGCGTAAAATATATCGTCGGACTCAGAACAGGTCTTACAGACGCAACGCTCAAGAGCAACTTCTTCGAGATGGAGAACGTAACCGTAACAGTCACAAGAGCAATGGGCAGATTTGTCGGAACAGGCTCAACCGTAACGGTAACATCAACGCTTGACGGATCGGTAATCGGCGAGTATGTTGTACTTATCTACGGCGATATCAGCGGCGACGGACAGATCTCGATGGTTGATACAACAGCTCTCGCAAACTCTCTGAACAAGTCAACAACGCTTACTGCGGCACAGAAGCTTGCGGCAAACGTAAACGGTGACAGAAGCGTCAACCTTGTTGACCACACCTTGCTCAGCAACGTAATTCAGAAGACAGCAACAATCAACCAGGCAACAGGTAGGGTTGTTTAATCGAAACAGTCTTCCAAAACAAAAAAACCCACGAAAGGCGCGGAGAAATCCGTGCCTTTCTTCTTTCTATGTAAATCTTTATTCAACATAAGTGTTGACATTCGGGGGCGTTTGTGGTAATATAAATCAAAAGAAATCTTTAAGAGCGATACAGAGATGTCGACAAGGTTTTGTATATTCAGCGATGGGGTAAGTTCGCCCTTTTTTCGTGTGTAAAAATTACTAACCTTGTCAATGGCAAGGTTATTTTTATTATTATTTTCAGGAGGCACATATGACGGAGTATATTTTAAAAAACGCATTGGTTTACACTGATTCGGGTTTCCAGAAGCAGGATATTCTTGTTTCCGACGGTCGTGTTCTTTGTGTTTGCTGTAAGCTTTGCGCCGAATACACCAAGTCCTATGATCTCACAAATAAGCATATTTTCCCCGGTTTCGTTGATGTGCATGTTCATCTGCGTGAGCCGGGCTTTTCTTATAAGGAAACCATAAAAACAGGCTCCTTTGCCGCCGCAAAAAGCGGATATACAACAGTCTGCACAATGCCCAATCTTAACCCCGTGCCCGACAGCGAGGAGCATCTCAAAGAACAGCTTGATATAATCGAAAGTGACGCTGCAATAAAAGTTTTTCCCTATGGCTCAATAACGGTCGGAAGATTGGGAGCTGAGCTTTCCGATATGGAAAAATTGGCTGAAAAGGTTGTCGCTTTTTCCGACGACGGAAGCGGTATACAGGATGAGGAAACAATGAGAGCGGCTATGCTCAAGGCAAAAGAATTGGGCAAGATCATTGTTGCTCACTGTGAGGATAACAGCCTGCTGGACGGCGGATATATTCACAAGGGCGCTTATGCAAAGGCGCACGGACACAGAGGAATAAGCTCGGAGAGCGAGTGGAAGCAGATCGAGAGAGATTTAAGACTTGCTGAGGAAATTGGCTGCAAATATCACGTCTGCCACATTTCAACCAAGGAAAGCGTGGATCTTATCCGAAAGGCGAAGCGCAGGGGAGTGGACGTGACCTGCGAGACTGCACCGCATTATCTTGTTCTGACCGATGAAAATCTTCGGGAGGATGGCAGGTTTAAGATGAATCCGCCGCTGAGAAGCCGTGAGGACAGGGATGCTCTGATCGAGGGAATCTGCGACGGCACGATAGATATGATAGCGACCGACCATGCGCCGCACTCCGCAGAGGAAAAGTCCAAGGGACTGAAAGACAGCGCAATGGGAATTGTCGGACTTGAGACCGCTTTTCCTGTTCTTTATACAAAGCTTGTTAAGGGTGGAATGATCAGCTTGCACAAGCTCGTTACGCTGATGAGCGTAAACCCTGCCGAAAGGTTTGGAATAAAGACAGGATTTGAGATTAAAGATCCTGCGAACTTCACCGTTTACGATCTGAACGAGAAGACAACGGTTGATCCGAATGAATTTGCCTCGATGGGACGAAGCACTCCGTTTGAAGGCATGACGGTTTACGGAAAATGCAAGACCACGGTGTGCGACGGAAAAGTCGTATGGGACGACGAGGAAGAACAATGATATGCGTTTAATACGCACGGAAAGGATTATTTATGACACAGGGTTTTATGAAAATAACCGAAAATAAGCTGATTGCCGAGAGGACTTATTATATGACGCTGGAGGGCGATACCTCAGCAATTACCGCTCCCGGTCAGTTTGTTAATATAAAGCTTGACGGCTTCTATCTCCGTCGTCCGATCTCGGTCTGCGACTGCGAGGACGGAAAGCTCACAATAATATACAAGGTTGTCGGCAACGGAACGGAAAAGATGTCGGAGCTTAGTGCTGGAGATGAGCTTGATGTTCTCTGCGGTCTCGGAAACGGCTACGACACTTCAAAAAGTGGCGACAGTCCCGTGCTTATCGGTGGCGGAGTCGGCGTTCCTCCGATGTATATGCTATGCAAAAAGTTGATTTCCGAGGGCAAAAATGTCAGCGTGATACTCGGATTTAACAGCGAAAAAGAAATTTTCGGAGTTGAAGAATTTGAAGCAACCGGCGCAAAGGTTTATGTTGCGACTGTTGACGGAAGCGTCGGAACAAAAGGATTCGTAACCGATGTATTAAAGGATATTGACTACTCATATTTCTACACCTGCGGACCTATGCCGATGTTCAGGGCGATTGAGGGCATAGCCAAAACAAGCGGTCAGTACAGCTTTGAGGAAAGAATGGGCTGCGGCTTCGGCGCATGTATGGGCTGTTCCTGCAAGACAAAGTACGGCAACAAGCGCATATGCAAGGACGGTCCCGTGCTTGAAAGGGAGGAAATAGTATGGTAACAAAGGTTAATCTTTGCGGAATTGAACTTGACAATCCGATAATTCCGGCTTCGGGCACATTCGGCTTCGGCTACGAATTTGCCGAGCTTTATGATATAAATATTCTCGGAACATTTTCGTTCAAAGGAACGACAAAGGATCCACGTTTCGGCAATCCCACTCCGAGAATTGCAGAATGTACGGCAGGTATGATAAATGCCGTCGGACTTCAAAATCCGGGCGTTGACAGGGTGATTGGCGAAGAACTGCCAAAGCTGGCAAAATGCTTTCATAAGCCTGTTATGGCGAATGTCAGCGGTTTTTCGGTTGAGGATTATGCCTATACCTGCGAAAAACTTGATAAGGAAGCTCAGGTCGGCTGGCTTGAGGTCAATGTTTCCTGCCCAAACGTTCACGGCGGCGGAATGAGCTTCGGCACCGATCCGAAAGCGGCGGCTGAGGTCACAAGGGCGGTAAAGGCGGTCACGACGAAGCCGGTTATTCTGAAGCTTTCACCGAATGTTACAAACATTGTTGAAATTGCAAAGGCTTGCGAGGACGCAGGAGCAGACGGAATAAGCCTTATCAATACCTTGCTCGGTATGAGGATTGACCTCAGGAGGAAAAAGCCTGTTATCGCCAATGTAATGGGCGGTTTTTCAGGCCCTGCGATTTTCCCCGTTGCATTGAGAATGGTCTATCAGGTTGCGAGTGCCGTCAGCGTTCCCGTTATCGGAATGGGCGGTGTTGCCACGGCGGACGATGTCATTGAAATGATGCTTGCAGGTGCAACCGCTGTCGAAGTCGGAGCGGCAAACCTCGTCGATCCGTTTGCCTGTAAGAATATAATCGACAGTCTGCCCGAAGCGATGCAGAAATACGGAATAAATAATTTGAATGAAATAATAGGAGGAGCACAGAATGGGTAAGGACGTTATAGTTGCTTGCGATTTTTCAAGCAAGGAGGAGACAATGGCTTTTCTCGATAAATTTGAGGGAAGAAAGCCTTTTGTAAAGATCGGTATGGAGCTTTTCTATGCCGAGGGACCGGAGATTGTTCGTGAGATCAAGGCGAGGGGACACAAGATTTTCCTCGATCTCAAGCTTCACGACATTCCGAATACCGTCAAGAAGTCGATGGCTGTACTTTCAAGGCTTGACGTTGATATGACAAATCTCCATGCAGGCGGAACGATAGCCATGATGGAGGCGGCGATCGAAGGACTTACCCGTCCTGACGGAACAAGACCGCTTCTTATTGCCGTAACTCAGCTCACCTCGACAAGCGAGGAGAGAATGAAAAACGACCTGCTCATCAACGAAAAAATGGACAAGGTCGTTATGCACTATGCCCACAATGCAAAGGTCGCAGGACTTGACGGCGTTGTCTGCTCTCCCGTTGAGGCAGGCAAGGTGCATGAAACCTGCGGAAAGGATTTCCTGACAGTTACTCCCGGTGTGCGCTTTGCCGACGGCGACAAGGGCGATCAGGTCAGAGTTATGACTCCCGAACAGGCGAAGAAAATCGGCTCGGATTATATCGTTGTCGGCCGTCCGATCACGGCTGCCGCCGATCCCGTTGCCGCATATGAAAGATGTATAAACGAATTTGTAGATTAAGGAGAGATATTATGACAGACATTCAGGTACAGATCGCAAAGGATCTTCTCAGCATCAAGGCGGTTTTCTTCCGCCCCGACGAGCCATTCACATGGGCAAGCGGAATTAAAAGTCCCGTCTACTGTGACAACAGACTCACCCTCGCGTATCCCGAGGTGCGCACTCACGTTGAGGAAGCACTTGCAAAGACTGTCAAAGAGGTTTACCCCGAAGCTGAGGCTCTCATGGGTACTTCAACGGCAGGTATCGCACACGCCGCTATTACCGCTCAGATTCTCGGCCTGCCTATGGGTTATGTAAGATCGGGCGCAAAGGATCACGGCAGAAAAAATCAGATCGAGGGCAAGCTCGAAAAAGGTCAGAAGGTCGTTGTTGTTGAGGATCTTATTTCAACAGGCGGCAGTGTAATCGAGGTTGTAAATGTTCTCAGAGAAGCAGGCGCAGAGGTTCTCGGCATCGTTTCAATCTTCACCTACGGAATGAAGAAAGGACTTGACCGTCTTGCCGAGGCTGAGGTTAAGAATGTGAGCCTTACGAATTTTGATGCGATCGCAGAGATCGCTGCTCAGGAAGGATATATTGCCGAAACGGATGTTGAAAGACTTATCGCTTTCAGAAACAATCCGTCCGACGAAAGCTGGATTGGAGGCAAATAATGAGAAGTCTTATAAATATACTCGATCTTTCGGTCGAGGAGCTTGACGAGCTTATCTCGGTTGCAAACGATATAATTACTAATCCCGATAAATATGCCGACTCCTGCAAAAGGAAAAAGCTGGCGACTCTGTTCTTTGAGCCGTCAACACGTACCCGACTCAGCTTTGAGGCGGCTATGTACGAGCTTGGCGGAAATGTGCTTTCCGTTGCCGATGCAAAATCAAGCTCGGCGGCAAAGGGCGAGAGCATTGCCGACACGGTAAAGGTTATGTCCTGCTATGCCGATATTATCGCAATGCGCCACCCGAAAGAGGGTGCACCCTACGTTGCATCCCTCAATGCGAGCGTACCCGTTATCAATGCCGGTGACGGCGGACACAATCATCCCACCCAGACCTTGGCGGATCTTCTGACGATCAGCCGTGAAAAGGGACGTTTCAACGACCTGACCGTCGGCTTCTGCGGCGATCTCAAATTCGGCAGAACGGTTCATTCGCTCATTCAGGCTCTTTCAAGATACGACAATGTTAAATTCGTACTCATTTCTCCCGACGAGCTTAAACTGCCGAGCTATATTAAAAACGATGTTATCAAGGCAAACAACCTTGAATACGTTCAGACAACAGACCTTGAAAAGGTTATGCCTGAGCTTGATGTTCTCTATATGACGAGAGTTCAGAAAGAAAGATTTTTCAACGAGGAGGATTATCTCCGTCTCAAGGACAGCTATATCCTCACTCCCGATAAGCTGATAAACGCAAAGTCCGACCTGTCAATTCTCCATCCGCTGCCTCGTGTCAACGAGATCAGCGTTGCGGTCGATAAGGATCCAAGAGCCTGCTATTTCAGACAAGCACTTAACGGAAAATATATGCGAATGGCTCTCATTCTCAAGCTTTTGGAGGTTGAAGTATGAACATAGATTCTATAAAAAACGGTATCGTTATCGACCATATCAAGGCCGGCAAGGGTATGGAGATCTATAATCTCCTTGAGCTTGACAAGCTGGACTGCTCTATTGCAATCATCAAAAACGTTATGAGCCGCAAGCTTGGCAAAAAGGATATCATCAAAATTGACTCCGACTTTGACGTCGATCTCGATGTCCTCGGCTACATTGATCCCGGCGTTACAATCGACGTCATCAAGGACGGCGTCCTCGTCGAGAAGAAAAAAGTCGAGCTTCCCACTCAGCTCAAAAATGTTATTAAATGCAAAAATCCCCGTTGCATAACCTCGATTGAGCAGGAGCTTCCCCACATTTTCAATCTTACGGGACAGGGCGACAAGCGGGTTTATCGTTGTATTTATTGCGAAGCCAAAGCTGAATAATTTCTGAACGGATCTTTTGGCGAATAAGACTTTTTTCCCGGCTCGACGTATATACATCCGCCTTCACCGGGAGAAAAAGCCTTCTTCATCCAAAATCTCTCGTTCAGAACAATTCTGAGGTTCTTTTGGCGAAAAAGCCTTTTTTTCGGTTCGACGT
>JAXJRE010000037.1:0-9608 GCA_036310785.1 Acutalibacteraceae bacterium | reverse complement strand
ATCTGATGCGCCGACTCCTCGCCCGAAACATAGAGTATATTCAAGGTCTGACCGAGGTACTGGCAGATCTGCAAAAGCAAGGTGGATTTACCTATTCCGGGATCACCGCTGAGAAGGACAAGTGAGCCTTTGACTATTCCTCCGCCGAGTACACGGTCAAGCTCCTCAAGTCCTGTTTTATGCCTGACCTCTCCGTCACAGGTTATATCCTTTATCATCTGAACATTGGCAGAGAAACCTCCTACTGAATTTTTTGCGGCGGTTTTCGTCTTTTCAGGAGCTTTGAAAACCTCGTCCATGGTATTCCATTCTCCGCATCCGGGACAGCAGCCGAACCACTTGGCGCTCTCATGTCCGCAGGAGGAACAAACGTATAAAGTTTTGGCTTTCGGTGCCATTTAATCACCCATTCATCAAGTATTTTAAAAGTCCGTCTGCGATCAGCATCGCAAGCTTCATTCTGTAGTTTTCATCATTCAAATTTTTGACATCGTTGCTGTTTGAAACAAATCCGCACTCAACGAGCACGGCAGGCAGTTTGGCATGGTAAAGCAAATAAATACCCGATCCCGACTTTTTGACGATTCTGCTGTTACTGGGCTGTAAAACAGTTGTCACCGAGCTCTGAATCGCTTCGGCAAGAAGCTTGCTTTTCTCGTTGTTGCCCGAATAAAAAACCTGTGTTCCGTGCTGAGCAGGATCGGAAAATTTATTCTGGTGAACGCTGATAAAAACAGCGTCGGGATACTTCTGCATAATTGCAAAACGGTTGTGAATATCCGAAACCTTTCTTTTTCTCAGAGAGTCAAGTCCGTCGTCACAGACCATTATATCACGGGTTCTTGTCATAACAACGTCAAAACCGTAAAATTTCAAAAGCTTTTCAAGCTTCAGAGCAATATCAAGATTGATGTTCTTTTCAACAGTACCGTCAATGCCTACTGCACCGCCGTCCTCGCCGCCGTGACCTGCATCAATAATAACGGTTTGCTGAAAAACAGGCTTTGCCATAGCAACATCGGCGGAAGAATTAGCCATGAATGTTAAGTAAAGCATTACGGATAATATAATAAGGAACGCTGTAATAACAGCAATTATCTGATAACGTTTAATCTTCACACAATCACCCCATACATAAAAAATATGCAGACGGTGAAAAGACTATGAAAAAAACGGTAAATGTATTGCTCGGAATTTTGACAGGAGCAGTCAACATACTGATCGGCTCATGCGGAGGAATCGTGGCTGTGGAGGCTCTGAAGCTCAGAGGAACGGATCAGACAAAATCCCATGCAACGGCAATAGCGGTAATTCTGCCGCTGACCGTGATAAGCGCCGCAGGATATCTTCTGAAAGGACAGGTCAGACTGAGCGACAGCTATATCTATCTTATCCCGGGGCTTGTCGGCTCAATAATCGGATCTTGGCTTCTGCCGAAGATTCCGAAAAAGGTTTTGAACAAGGTTTTTTCAATTTTTATAATCTATGCAGGAATCAGGATGCTGATGAAATGATACTTGACGTTATCGCAGGAATTGTATCGGGGATACTCGGAGCAATGGGCTTCGGCGGCGGAGGTATATTGATCCTTTACCTCACGCTGTATAAGGATATGCCGCAGGTCGTATCTCAGGGAATTAATCTGCTGTTTTTCATTCCGTCAGCCGCCCTCGCTGTTATAATGCATGTCAAAAACAAGCTAATTGACAAAAAAGCGGCGTTGGCTTATATAGCCTACGGTCTGATCGGCGTTGCTCTCGGTTATCTTCTGTTGAACAGACTTGATGATAAAACTTTAAGGACGATCTTCGCAGTTATGCTGATCACCGTAGGAGCAAAGGAGCTTTTGTTTACAAAAAAGAAGGATTGATTATTTCTCAAGTTTAAAAGTCCTGTCCAAAAGCATTTTCAGCAAAGCTCCGATGTAAAATCCGATCACATTCAATAGAACATCGTCCACGTCGGGATGTCCCATTCCGAAATAATACTGAGAAATTTCAATGGCAGAGCTTAAAAAAATCGGCAGTATCACAAGAATTATCTTTCGTTTTCCGCCTTTTAAACTATGGAACAAAAGATACCCGAGCGGAACGAAGATTGCAATGTTTCCGAAAAACAAAATCATTCGCTCATAATCGAGATATCCCGAAAGAAACGTCCATTTAAAGGCTTCAAACAGACTGAGGTTTGGCTCAACCCTTTCTCCACCGGGAATACGGCATATGAAGAAGCAATAGATAAGCACAACAAAATAAAATGCGGTGAAAGCAACCGACGAAACTGAATAAAATTTCTTGTACTGTTCTCTCAGGAAACGGTCTTTTTTGAAAAACACCTTAAAACGCTGATAAGCAATAACGACGATCATCACAATGAATACCATTCCGATGCTGTCGTAATAAAACATATATTCCCATGCTGAGCCAAAGATCAGAAAAGTGTTTTTTAAGATCATCTGACCGATCAAAGCGCACAGCACCCAGAATGTTGCAGAAATACAAACAGAATGTGAAAGTACAGTCATTCGTATCTTTAAAAGATCGGCAATAACGGTAAATATCAGCGAAACAAAAAAGGTTAAAGCGATCTGAAAAGCAAGCTTACCCGTAAACTGCATACCGATATATGCGGAGAAGATCATAAACGCCGCTCCGTAGAGTTCAGATAATATGAGCTTTATGCTTTCGGAGGTTTTACTTTGCATTTTTATTTCTCCTGTAATCAAGATAATCCTGCAAAATAATGACAGCCGCAACGGCGTCAACTACATTTTTTCTTTTTTTACCCCTGACGTTGTTGTCCGATAAATACATATGAGCTGAAACAGTGGTCAGCCTCTCGTCCCAAAGTGCTGTTTCAACTCCCGTTTCGGCAGTTATCTTTTCGGCAAAGGACGCACATTTCTGTGCTCTCTCCCCTGCCGTGGAATCCATATTCTTGGGGTATCCTACAACAATCAGCTCCGGCTTGTTGATATCAGCAAGCTCTTTTATTCTTTCCAAAACCTTTGGCTCATAGCTCTGTTTGATAACCTCGACAGGATGAGCCAAACTTTCAAGGCGGTCGCATATCGCTATGCCCGTCCTCGCATCACCGTAATCGACAGACATAATAACCATGCAACCGCCTCCGTATTATTTTCTTATTTTAATCATCCGTGTCTGTGTCGGTATCCGTATCGTTATCCGGCTGAGCAGGTGCGGAAGTAGCAGGAGCTTCTGCTTTTGTGGTTTTTTCTTCATCATCTTTATCCTCGTCATCATCGGACGGAGAATAATAGTGACCTGTGCAGTAGTCGGGAACGTTGTCCTTCTTATACCAGCCGGTAGCCGTTGAATAACAGCTTGAGGAAGCCAGCTTACCTGTATAGGTACAATAGGTCTTTTCAACAGCGCCGTCAAGATCCTCAAATTCCTTGTCGGGAAGATCCTCGTGTATTGCATCAAATACAGTCTTGTGTACCGCACCGGCAGGGTTGCCCCATGTGTATATGCTTTCCGGGATATCATAACCGTACCAGACTGCAGCAACATAATAAGGCGTGCCGCCGACAAACCACTTATCGTTGTTATCATCGGTAGTACCTGTTTTTGCAAAGGTATCAAATCCGCTTGTCTTGTAGCTTGTACCTGTACCGTAAGAGCTTGTAGTTACTGTCATAAGCAGATGTCTCATAACCTCTGCCGTTCCCGTTGAAATAATCTGTTCACCCTTATTATTTCTGTTGTCGATAAGAATTTTACCGTTAGCGTCCTCAATGTAATAGAACGAATACGGCTTGTAATAGTATCCGCCGTTTCCGAACGCCGCATATGCGGCAGTCATTTCAAGTGAGGTCGTACCGTAGGTCATTGATCCGATTGACATCGGAGCCGCGCTCTTATCGGATTCCTCAACGGCGGTTGTGATATGATATTTGTTTACAAGGTAATCGTAAGCTGTGTCGATACCGATCATATTGATGATGATTCTTGCAGGAATTGTGTTCAACGATCTTGCAAGAGCGTTCTGAACCGTAACATTAGCTCCTGAGCCGTAGTCGCCGGAAGCATTTCGTGTTCTCCAGCCGCCGTAAGAAACCGACGAATCAAGAAGATATGACGACCATGTAATCTCATTTTGCTCAATAGCAGGGCTGTATGAGGTAAGCGGCTTGATCGAAGATCCGGGTGATCTCGGAGATGAGCTTGCTCGGTTGAGAACTCGGTTGCCCTCCTTAACACCTGCCTGACCGACGATAGCAACGACTCTGCCCTTGTAGTCCATTATCGTAATTGCAGACTGGGCATTTTTCTTATCCTCGAATCCCTTTCTGTTGACATAAATATCCTCGGTTGTTTTCTGAACATCAAGATCGACCGCAGTATAAATCCTCAGTCCGCCGCCGTAGATAGCGTCACGGGCTTCATTGTAGGAATAGCCGAGGTCGCTCTGAAGTCTGTCGATAACATCGTCAATAACAAAGTCAACATAAAAGCTCTGGAACTCAGAGGAAGCCTTGGCATTCTTCTCGTTCTCACGCCTTTCAAGCTCAGCCTCGCTCGGAACATAGTCGTCGTCCGTGGTATAAATCAGGTTGAAGTTGACGGCTTCTTCATATTCCTCTTTTGTGATCTTGCCCTGGTCGAGCATCTCGCCGAGACAGTAGAGCTGTCTTGTCCTGTTGTCCTCGGGATTGTTGATGGGATCATAGGAATAGGGCATCTGAGTGATCGAGGCGATAACGGCACACTCGGAAACATTCAACTCATCAACCGATTTGCCAAAATAGGTTTCCGCCGCCGTTTCAACGCCGTAACAGCCCTGACCGAGATAGATCGTGTTGAGATAAGCCTCAAGTATCTCGTCCTTGGTAAAATTCTTTTCAAGATTGAGTGCGGAAAGAATTTCATTGAACTTACGGACATAGGTTACCTGATTATTACCCGTAACGTTTTTAACGAGCTGTTGAGTAATTGTTGAACCGCCCTGATCGTTCTGCTTGATGAATACGCCGATCGTTCTGATCCAGTCAACGCCGTGGTGATTATGAAATCTCTTATCCTCAAGGGCAATGAAAGCGTCCTTCATCTGCTTCGGAATCTTGTCAAAGTCAACCCATATACGGTTTTCCTCACCGTGCAGACGCAGAACCTCTATCTGTTTTCCCGAAGAATCCTCGGCATAGAGGAAAGACGTCTGATTCTGGTTGTTTCTTGCGCTCTCAAGATTGATTACGGGGTCGCCGGCAACAACCGTGACTGCGTTGATAAAAACGTAGCCGACACAGATTATGAGAGTAAAGCCGAAGATAGCGAGCAACGAAATAAAGAAAGCGCCTGCGTTCGATAAATTATTCAGTCGGTTTCTTTTTTTCTTTTTTGCTGCGCCTGATCCTTTTTGCGGCATATAATTACCTCCTTGAATTTACACTGAAAAAAGAATTGTTTTTACTTAGATATACTGTCAATATATTTTTGAACTTCTTCATGCTCGGAATAGAAAACTTTTCCGTTCTTTGTTTTCATAAAGGTCTCGTTTCCCTTACCTGCAAGAACAAGTATATCGCCTTTTTCAAGATGTGAAAGAGCGTAACGAATCGCTTCTTTTCTGTCTTCAATAATAATATATTTTCCTCCGACCTGTCTGATATAACCGGCAATTTCCTCGGCAATCTCAGTCGGATCCTCATTTCCCGGATCCTCGGAGGTCAGTATGGACAGATCCGCTTCCTTTCCCGTAACAGTACCAAGCTCGCTGCGGCGTATCTGATTTTTTTCGCCTAT
Source organism: Acutalibacteraceae bacterium (assembly GCA_036310785.1). Classification (GTDB taxonomy): domain Bacteria; phylum Bacillota; class Clostridia; order Oscillospirales; family Acutalibacteraceae; genus CAG-488. The sequence continues at coordinate 3,843 of JAXJRE010000037.1, read as the reverse complement.
TGCGCCGTAAAGAACTATCAGCCTGTTGTGCGGATAAGTTTTAAGCGTAGATAAAAGACTGTGCATACTCAGTCCGTTGTGTGCAAAATCTATAATAACATCATAGTCGTCGTTAACACGGACGATCTCGGTCCTGCCAATCACCTTGAAATCTCTGAGACTGTCAACGTGATTCTTTATATCAAAGCCGAACGTTTTGCAAACTGCAACGGCGGCAAGAACATTATAAACATTGAAATAACCGGGAACAGGAGCTTCAATATGAATTGTTTCGCCTTTTCCTATGCAGTCGAAGGTTATTCCGAAAAAATCCTTGTTCCTGAACTGAGTAATATTCTCGGCGGTAAAATCGGCGTTTGAAAGACCGAAGGTTACTTTTTTACCGTCGAAGCCCTCCAGCATATATTCGGAAGCAGGATCGTCTGAATTGACAACAGCATACCGGCAATATTTGAACAGGAGCTTTTTGCTTTGAGCATAGTCCTCAAAGGTCGGATGCTCAATGGTTCCGATGTGATCCGGTGAAAGATTTGTGAACACTCCGACATTAAATTCTATGGCATCGGTGCGGTGCATTTTCAGTCCGAGAGAGGAAGCCTCCATAACGCAGAACCGACAACCTGCATCTACCATACGTCTGAAAATCTTATGAAGCTCGTAGCTTTCGGGAGTAGTATTAAGCGTATCTATAACGGTATTTCCGAACATTGCGCCGACCGTTCCGATCAGTCCGCAATTTTCTCCGCACGCTTCGATCAAGGTTTTAATAAGATGAGCGGTTGTCGTCTTGCCTTTTGTTCCCGTAATTCCGATAATCGTCAGGCTGTCGCAGGGATTGCCGAAAAAATTCGAGGAAACAGCCGCAAGAGTATGGCGAGTGTCAGGTGTAATGATTTGAACACAGTCGCCCGGAAGATCGAGCTTTCTCTGAGTAAAAATACATCTGCAGCCTTGATTGTAAGCGTTGTTGGCATAGCTGTGTCCGTCCGAAACCGTACCGACAAGACAGACAAAGCACTTTCCCTCACCGGCATTTTTTGAATTATATGTAACATCCTTAATATCAAAATCAATAAAATTGTCGCACTGATATTCAATACCGCTCAGAATATTACTTAAAAGCATAAAAGCCTCCGAAATAATTAAACAAGTGGATCAGACAGCCTTTCTTATCAGCGCGTCTGCGGGAATATCCCTCTCGCTTTCAAAGCTGACCGTCATCATCGGGTGGGGTGCTTTTTCTATTTTCTCTCCCTTTTCATCTCTGAGATCCTTCACGGTGATCTCGTAAGGCTCAACTCCCCTTTGGAGAACTTCGAGCCTTTCGCCGTCAAAAAATCTGTTTCTCTGACGGCAGAACGTCCTTCCGTTTTCGGAATACAGAACCTCTGCCATGACACTCCAGTCTCTTTTATATCCGCCATCATAATAAATCTGCGCATTGTCCCTCGGATGTCCGAAATAGAAACCGGTGCAATACTCTCTTGTGCTGATTTTATACATCTCGTCAACAACCCATTTTTCGGGCTTATAGCTGTCGGTCGGATTTTTGAGATATCCGTCGATAGCCTGACGGTATGCGTTAGTAATAACTGAAGTGTAGTAAGCGGATTTTGCTCTTCCCTCGATCTTAAAGCTTGAAATACCTGCCTTAACCATCTCGGGAATATGCTCTATCATACACATATCCTTGGAATTGAAAATATATGTGCCGTTTTCGTCCTCGTCAACGGGAAAATATTCGCCCTCACGGGTTTTCTCCATAAGGCTGTATTGCCATCGGCAGGGCTGGGCACATTCGCCCCTGTTGGAATCACGGTCAACAAGATAGTTCGACAAAAGGCACCTGCCGGAAAAAGAAACGCACATTGCGCCGTGGACAAAACATTCAATTTCAAGCTCCTTGGGAGTCTTGGCTCTGAGAGTTGCAATATCCTCAAGCGAAAGCTCCCTCGCGGTTACAACCCTCGATGCACCCATGTTATACCACTCTGTCGCCGAAGCGTAGTTGGTTATACCGGCCTGAGTCGAAATATGAATATCCACGTTCGGCGTATATTTTTTTGCAAGAGTCATAACTCCGAGATCAGAGATAATGAATGCGTCAACGCCCGTTTCGGCATAAGCCATCAGAAAATCAGGGAGCTTGTCAATCTCATCGTTTCTCGGAACGGTGTTACAGGTCAGATAAACCTTTACTCCCTTTTCATGTGCGGCGTCAACTGCTTTTTTCAACTCGCTCTGAGTGAAGTTTGCAGGAGCGGCACGCATGGAGAATGCCGATCCGCCGACATAGATTGCATCGGCTCCGAAATACAGAGCACGGTCAAATCTTTCCATATCGCCTGCCGGAGAAAGAAGCTCCGGCACGACTGTTTTAATATTACTCATAATTATCCTTAGTCCGTTGAGCTGTTCGCCTTGATTATCTTGACAAGATTATTCTTGTGCTCCTTATAAGTCGAGGCGGTGTAGATAGTGCCCGCCTTATCATGGGCGAAGAAATAGTAATCCGTATCCGACGGATAAAGTGCGGCTCTGATCGCATCCATACCGGGGTTGCAGATCGGTCCGGGAGGCAGTCCCTTGATCGCACCTGTGTCGTAGGCGTTATAGTAAATTGCGCCCTGAGCCTCACCTACAACCGGAGTGACATAATTGCTGATATAGAGCGCTGTACTGTCGCATCCGAGCGTCGGATAATCCGCAGGATGCTTCAATCTGTTGTGAATAACAGAGGAAATAACCTTCATCTGATCGGAGTTTGCGGCCTCTTTCTGAATGATTGAAGCGATGGTGATGATCTCATCTCTTGTATATCCAAGCTCAGCCGCACGGTTGTCATATTCGTCCTCCCACTTTGCCGCAAAGTTCTCAAGGAACTTGTTGATAACATAGTTGGGATCGGCGTCAACATAGAAATCGTAGGTATCGGGGAAAAGGTATCCCTCAAGCTTGAGATATCTCTTGTTGTTATCCTTGATATCGTTGATAAAATCATAATTGTATTTTCCTGTTCTCATCACGGTAAGAACCTTTGATGAATCGCATACGTCATACTTTTCAATCTTTTCAAGGATCTGCGAAACAGTCCAGCCCTCTGGGAAGCTCAGAGAAATCGACTCTGCCGAAACAGGAGCCGCCATAATGTCCTTGAGCATACCCTCAACGCCCATTTTACCGTTGAGATAATACTGTCCGCTCAGATATGTTTCATCGTCAAAGCCACGGAATTTCGTGAACATTTTGCAGAAAATCTTTCTCTTGATAAGTCCGTTGTCCTGAAGAATGTCTATAATATCACTGTAACTTGATTCCGCCGGAATTTCGACGACAACGTTGTCCTCGCTCCTGTTGATCGCAAGCATATCGCCGATACAGGTTATACCGATATAGGAAAGCAGGATAGTGGAAATAAGTATAAACGCAAGAAAACCGACGGCGGCTTTACCTCCGACTCTTTCGATACCGTTCTTCACTTTATTGATCTTCTGTCCTTTAGTCAGCTTTACATTCGTCCTCTGACCGCCCGACGGAGAGGGTGACCTTCTCTCGTTTCGGGTAGGAACAGGACCGCCTGCGTTACCTGTCGGAGTGCGGTGTTTCTGGTAATTTGAAAAATAAATTCCGCCCGACTGAGGCTTAGGCTGTTCTTTCTGAGGCTCGTCGATCAGGGATTCGTCGATATGGACGACAAATTTTTTTCTATCCTGCGGCGGCTGTGAAATATGCTGCGGCTCAGGCTTCCTGTTGATATTGGAATACTCTTCGATAAGCTTGTCAATATCGTAGCCGGAATACTCTCTGCCGTATTCGTCTTTCATATTTCGTCCTCCTTTTTAT
>JAXJRE010000036.1:0-4376 GCA_036310785.1 Acutalibacteraceae bacterium | reverse complement strand
GTTATCTTATATGTATAAGTTCCTGCGGCAAGCTTTGAAAATGTCAGGCTGTAATTCACAGAGCTGATATCAAAGCTCTTTGCGTTCGGTGTCGCCGTGTATTCAAAGCCCTTTGTTCCGTTTGAATTGTATGCGCCGAAAACGACCTTTGTAATATTGTAATCCGAAGAAACAGTTCCCTTGACCGAGTACCCCTCACCCTGTGAAAGCGTTGTCGGATAATTTGCATTTGTTATTTTCAGCGTGCTTATTTTTCCTGTTGTGTTTACGGTGAAGCTCTTGTTCAGCAGAACGACATTTGAGCTTTTCTCATCTGTTGCAACAATCTTATAGGTGAAAGTTCCTGTCGGGAGCTTGGAAAAGGTCAGCAGATAGTCAACATTGCTGATGTCATAGCTCGTCTCACCGGGCAGTCCCGTGTATTCAAACTCAGCCTTGCCGCTTGAGTTGTAAACTCCGATAACGACCTTGAGAATATCGCAGTCCGAGGTTATTACTCCCTCAGCCACAAACGGATCGCCCTGTTTCAAAACCGTCGGGTAGGTCACTCCCGTAATTTTCATTGCCGTAGCCGCAAAAGAGGGCAATGAAAAGCTGAACGTCAGAATCACAGCCAATAAAATTGATAAAATACGCTTTTTCATCACTACTCTCCTTTTTGAATTTTCATTTATTATAACATATCATCAGAGAAATGTACACTTGAAATCGACAAATTTTTTCAAAAGAAAAAAGACGGAGCAAACCGCCTTTTTTTACTTGTATTTCTTTAAGGTTGAAATTATATTTGTTATCATCACCGTGAAATATCCGATGAAAACAAGGTCGATCGCCATCAGACCGAAGGTCCACGGATAGGTGAATTTTCTGCCGCCGAGCGTGATCGGATCACCCGAAACATTGGCGGAGAGGGCAAACAGGAAAACTGCCGTGAAGATGATTATTCCTGCGCCGATCGGGAAAAAGGCGCTTTTCAGATGCTTTTTCAGGAAGCTTTTTCTTGCTTTCGGATCGGCAAAGCTTTGCTTTTCTTCAACAATTCTTCCGCCGCCCGCTTCGACCTCACAGCCCGAAAACAGAGCGTCCACTCCTGTTTTCTCCGTCAACAGAGATTTTTGCCTAACCGTCCAGACGGACTTTGAGGAATTGATATCAATTTCAAACGTGCCTTTCAGCCGGACGTACTGGCTTTCCTCGTCCCTTGAAAGCTTTGCGGTCAGATCGCCGTCCTCACTTTTTCCGTCGTCGACAGCGATACGCTTTGTCCTGAAAACAGTAAGGCGGTGTATGCCTTTTTTGACATCGGGCACGGTGAGACTTTCGTCCTCGGAAATATAATATTCCTTTCCGTCAAGCTCAACGCTCAGAGCGTCCTCGGAAGCATTGTCAATTCTGATGTTTGCCATAAGATCCTCCGAAAAAATAAGAGCTGAGGCAGAGATGCACTCCCTGCCGTCAGCTCAGAAAATCAAAAATTATTCAACGATGACAGTTCCGTCCTCTTTTACGGTGATCTTGTCGCCGTCCTTGACAGCGCTGAGGAACTCGTCGCCGAGAGAGTCAACGGCAACGATCGTGTTATCCGTCCAAACGTCGGAGAGGATAACGCCTGCCGCCGCAAGAGAGTCAATCGGCAGAGAGAAAAGCATTGCCGACGGAGCCATATTCAGAGCGCAGACGGTGTAGAGAACCATTCCGCCCGTTGTTGAGCCGATAGTCTGCGGAAGACAAAGCACCTTGCCCGTCAGATTTTTGCCGAATACGTCGGGGTTGTTCTGGTCGGAGCCGATAACCTCGTCCTTGCCGATAAGGGGAATATCGTGAAGAAGGGCTGTCTTCTGGAATGTTGCCAGAGTGTTTACGCCGTTATGAGATACAACGGCCTCGCCCTTATTGATTGTGCCTGCTACAACAGGACGTCCTTTGAATGTCTTGCTCATAATCAAAAACCTCCCTTGACAGCGATCTTAGTGATATCGTCAGTTGTGAAATAGCGTGCGGTGGTATATGTACGAAGCTTGTTCGAGCAGGTGATAACATTGCTCGTGTCGCCGCCGCAAAGCGGATTGTTCATATACATAAGAGGACAGATGCAGGAGATGTTGATACCGAAGCCGATAAGCTTGTTGTAAGCGGCGCTGTTCTCTTTCTTGAATCTGTCGAGAACCTCGGGAGCGGTCGTCATAACCGTGCGAAGACCGACCTTTGTCTTGCCCTGCTTTTTAAGCTCGTTTTCAAATCTTTCCGTCCACTCGCCGAGCTGTGCATATGAAAGGTGAGGACAGCCGATGAAGCAAAGCTTGGGAGCGGCGCTCTTATCCTTCCACATAACGGGATAGTTCTTGTAAACTCTTTCAAGCTCTGCGTCGTCGATAACATAGGTCTTCGCGCCGTCGGCAATGAGGCTTTCACCGAGCTCAACAGCTTCGGGAGTGAGCTTGTCAATATGATAAAGTCCGACTGCGCCGTTGGAAGCGGTAGCCGCGCCGAAATCCTTGAGATAAGCCTTGGCATCATCGGTAAGCTCTGTGCCGATCCACTTGTCAAGTCCCTTGACGTAGGGAACGTCCTCCATAACCTTCATACCGATTGCCGAGCCGAGAACCTGAGCTTCGGGAATCTTTGTCGTCTTGACCTCAATAACCCACTTTGCCTTTCTGCCCTCGTCGGTAAGGAGATCAAATTCGGGAACCTTGCCGAGAATTGAGCCGAAAAGCTCGATGATACCGGAGTTACGGTTACATCTTGCGCCGAGAACGGAGTTTGCAAAAACAACCGCCGAGCTTTCCGCCCATGAAAGGATATCGCCCTTCTTGGGTGTGTTGCCTACCTCGTCAAAATAGCAGGCGCAGGTGAAGGATTTGTCACTCTTGAGGCCGAGCTTGTTGAGCTGTACCTCATAGGAATCCTGCATACCGTAAAGAATCTTGTTGAAGATCAGCTTCTGGAGCGGATTGCACTTGACGTTGGCATAGTCGATAGGTCTGGGATCGACGGTAAAGCCCTCGTCAACCTTGAGACCGCCCTTGATGAGTTCGTCCATAATGGAGAACACGGGCTTGAGAACAGAAATACCGAAGCTTGTAACAAGGTGGCCTTTGCCGTTTACGGGGACAAATTTTTCCGCACCGAAAGCGTCGCCGTAGAGAACGAGAGTTTTCATAACTTTCGCCATTACTTCGCCCTTAGAGCCGTGAAGAATGTCTTTTTCCTCGTCTGTCAGCTTCATTTTGTAGCTGAAGTTTTCATTCATAAGGTTTATCCTCCTTTTATCCTCATAAGTCCGCATCTCGGCAGACTTATTATTTCCGATAATTATTCGCCTGTAAGCGTGAGCATTATTACTTAGTTTAATTATATATTAAAATTAAACGTATTTCAAGCGTTTGTTAAAGATTTGACTAAAAAGATAAAAATATTTTCTTTGAGACTTTATTATGAGGCAAGCTCACGCTGTACCTGAAAGAAAACTTTCAAAAAAAATAATAAAAACTGTTGACAAAACGGTACTATGCGAATATAATGAAAGCAACAAATGAACAATTATTCATATGTTAATCTGAACAATGCAGGTGAAACAAATGGAAGATAACAAAATAACGGATTGCAAAGCCTGTCCTCATGACGGCTGTAACCGCAAGGTTGCGAAAACCGAGGTCAGCGACGATGTTCTCTATGATCTTGCCGAGGTTTTCAAGGTTTTCGGAGACAGCACAAGGATAAGGATAATTTCCGCCTTGATGGACGGCGAGATGTGCGTCTATCACCTCTCGGAAAAGCTGAATATGGGACAGAGCGCAATTTCACACCAGCTCCGCATACTCAGGAGCGCAGGTCTTGTCCGTCCCCGAAAGGACGGCAAGGAAAGCTACTATTCCCTCGACGACGAACACGTTGAGGAAATCTTCGGCGCAGGTCTGGCGCACGTTTTACACAAAGGAGGAATGTTAAGTGTCTGAACACTCTCACGACTGTCACTCAAGCTGCGGCGGATGCTGCGGAAACTGCAGTCACGGCAACGAGGAAAAGGAGGAAAACAAGCTCTCCAAAATCCTGCTCGGCGTTTCGGCGGCCCTCGTTGTTGTCGGACTGTTTTTGAAATCTCTGCCCGTTGCGGCAACGATAATCGGAATTGCCGCTGTTGCGCTTGCCGCTTATCCGCTTGTTTTCACGGTTTATGACGATATAAAGGAGCGCAGATTTACCGAGGTCGAGCTGATGCTCATTTCCGTAATTGCCGCCTGCTGTATAGGCGAGCTGAGGGACGCGGCACTTGTCGCAATTCTCTATCGGATAGGCGAAATGATAGAGGACAGGGCGGTTGAAAACAGCCGCAAGTCGATAGATTCGGTTTCAAAAATTCAGCAGGATTTTGC
>JAXJRE010000035.1:0-13393 GCA_036310785.1 Acutalibacteraceae bacterium | reverse complement strand
GTTTTTTCAATCCCTCAGTCACTTCGTGACAGCTCCCTTTACACAAGGGAGCCAAAAAGTTTTATCAAAATTAAAGCTTTATCGTCTAACGTCTAATGTCTAAAGTCTAAGGTCTAAGTTCTGCCTTCCCCTTGAGGGGAAGGTGCCGAGGAACGAGGCGGATGAGGTGTTAGAAAATAAAAAACAGAAATTAAATTTCATCAAATCTGCTACACCTCATCACCGCCTAACGGCGGAGCTTCCCCTCAAGGGGAAGCCTTGAATAAATTCATCAGAGTTTATAGTTTTATCGCTTAATAATCTAACATCCAAAATTAAATTGTCTGAAGTCTAATGTCAAAAAACTGCAAGCCTTCCTTTCGGATAACTTGCAGTTAATTATTATATTCAGGGCAAACTTAGTTGTTGTCGCCCTTTTTCTTGATGATGTCGTTAAGGATCACATAGAAATCCTCATCGTCAACGCCGCTCTTAGCCTGAGTCTTTGCGCCGTTTACAACGGGAGGCTCAATCGGAGCGTTTGCCGAAGCCGCAGCAGTTGAGCGGATCGGTGCGCCTGCGTTTGAGGTAGCCTTAAAGGTCGGGATTGAGCCGAAATCATCTGACGACTTTGCATCAAAGCCTGTTGCGATAACGGTAATAACGATCTCATCCTCAAGCTTGGAATCGAATGCAACACCCCAAGTGATGTTTGCGTCCGGATGTGCCTTCTCTGTGATGGATTCACAAGCGTTCTCGATCTCCTCAAGACCGATATCCGGCGATGAAGTGATGCTGATGATAACGCCCTTTGCACCTGCGATAGAGGTTTCAAGAAGCGGACTTGATGTAGCCATATCCGCAGCCTGAAGGCTCTTGTCCTTGCCCTTTGCAGTGCCGACGCCCATATGAGCGTAGCCTGCGTCTCTCATTACGCTGCAAACATCGGCAAAGTCGAGGTTAACGAAGCCAGGAACTTTGATAAGCTCGGAGATGCTCTTAACACCCTGTGAAAGAACCTCATCGGCAACAAGGAATGCTTCCGAAAGAGTCTTGCAGCGGTCGCTGAGAAGCTTGAGTCTGTCGTTCGGGATAACGATGAGGCTGTCAACGTGCTCCGAAAGACGGGCAATGCCCTGCTCTGCAAGTGTGCTTCTCTTTTTGCCCTCAAACTTGAAAGGCTTTGTAACAACACCGACGGTAAGAACGCCCATTTCCTTAGCGATCTCGGCGATTACGGGAGCTGCGCCCGTACCTGTTCCGCCGCCCATACCTGCGGTGATAAATACCATATCCGTGCCCTTGAGGATGGAAGAAATTTCTTCTCTGCTCTCCTCAGCCGCCTTCTCGCCGACCTCGGGACGTCCGCCGGCGCCCTGTCCTCTTGTGGACTTCTCGCCGATCTGAATTCTGTGAGTTGCCTGAGAATTGACAAGAACCTGCTTGTCCGTGTTAACTACGATAAACTCTGCACCCTGCATACCCTGAGCGATCATGGTGTTGACAGCGTTTCCGCCGCCTCCGCCAACGCCTATAACCTTGATCTGAACGGTGCTCTCGAAATCGTTATCAATTTCAAATGCCATTTAAATAACCTCCGTTTTATAAATCATATTCTACTCCGAGTTTTAAACAATAGTTATGATATCATACTTTTTTATCAATTTCAAGACTATTATAACGAAAACAGCCAAAAATATTTGAAATAATTGCTTATTCTTCCTCAGGGATATCCTCAACCGTAGTTTCCTCGCCGTCAGGCTCGGTTTCTTCCTCGGGAAGCGTTGTTGTTTCGTCTACCTCGGGTTCATCCGTACTGTCGGGCGCTGTGGTTTCCGGCTGTGTCGTCACTTCTTTTTTAGCCGCCGTTGTCGTTATTTCAAGAGTATCGAGCTTCTCCACATACACCTTTTTGAGTATGGAAAGATTGATCTCACCGATCTGGTCGGGATCGTTTTCGTCCTCCTCGGCAATTATTTTTTTGGCTTCGCGAAGCTTGTATTCAAGCTCCTCACTGCTTCCGAGATACAGTCTGTACCTGTTCTGATACTCCAGATAAATGTTCTCGGGATCGGAGATATCAATTCCGGTGATACTTCCGATGCCGGAGTTTTTAATCGCCGTACAGATTGTATCGTAAAGAATTGATTCGCCGTCATCTGCAAAGCTGATTGTCTCGCCCGGATTTGCGTTAATCTTGTTTTTAACAGTCAGCAATGTCAGTCCGTTGTTCTTCGGTTTTTCTTTTACTATTTCAAGAACCTTGCAGTTTGCATCTGCCAGAGCGTAGCCCTTTGATGTTTTGAAAACAAGTGCCGCCGTATCGTCCGTGACCGAGAAAGTAACCCTTCCGCTCACAGTCTTTTGGATCTCAAGCGAAAGCACATACGGCAGCTTCTGCTCAACCTTTTCTTTCACCCTGTCCCAGTTTGTAGCCACCATATTGTCGCCTACCTCGATGCCTGCGGCTTCAATTATCTGTTCAGGCTGATAATGCTTGCCTGCCTTGGCAACCTTGACTTCGCTGACATTAAACAGCACAGTCAGAGAAAGCACGGCAAAAACAGCCGCAACGACAACCACCGCAACGGTCCCGAAAAGGATCCTGCGGTTGCGTGTCACAATTTTCAGTTTTTTTTCGTAGCGTTCCCTCGCTTCGGGAGTCATTGACGCTATCTGTCTTGCCGTCAGCTTTTTCATTTTCAGTCAATCCTTTTTATTTTGGCTCCTATATAGTTAAGATTTTTCTCAAAAAATTCGTATCCTCTGTCTATAAAATGAATGTTTTCAACCGTTGTGCATCCCTGTACGCAAAGTCCTGCGACCGTCAATGCCGCTCCTGCTCTGAGGTCATGGGCGCAAACCGCCGCACCCTGAAGCCTGTTGACACCGTTGACAACGGCTATCTTGTCATGCACGCTTATGTCTGCTCCCATTCGGTTCAGCTCTGCGGCGTGGCGAAAACGGTTTTCAAATATGTTTTCACAAATCACGGTAGTGCCTTCCGCCGTGCTTGCCATAGTCATTATAAGCGACTGGCAGTCGGTAGGGAATCCCGGATAAGGCATCGTTCTGACCGTACCCAATGAATTGAGTCGTTCGGGGGCCGTTATCCTCAGCCTGTTTGATGAGGTGACGATCTTGCATCCGCAGGTCTCGAAGCACTGCAAAACAGGAGCAATGTGATTCGGAACAACATCCTCCAACAGCAAATCCGAGCCTGTCACAGCCGCCGCCGTCATAAAAGTGCAGGCAGCAATTCTGTCGGGCATCACTGTGTACTGGGTTTGATGCAAACGTTCGACGCCCTCAATATAAACGGTGCTTTCGCCTGCTCCGCTTATCCTTGCGCCGCAGGAATTGAGAAACATTGCACGATCGACAATTTCGGGTTCTCTTGCGGCATTTATTATTGTCGTAACTCCCGAACACCTCAATGAAGCAAGAATTATATTTTCCGTTGCTCCGACGCTCGGAAATGAAAGCGTTATTTTTGCGCCCTTGGTCTTGGCGCATTTACAGCAGATGCGTCCGTATTCCTCGGTAAGGCTTACTCCGAGCTTCTCCATTGCAAAAAGATGAAGGTCGATCGGCCTCATACCGATGTCACAGCCGCCGGGAGCGCAGATATGAGCCTCGCCCGTGCGTGTGAGCAATGCGCCGAGAAAAACAATCGAGGAACGCATTTCTCTCATAAGTTCATCGGGAATATCATTCATAATCATTCGGCTGCTGTCAACGGAAACCGAGCCGCCGCTTCGGTGAACCTCACAGCCGAGGGCTTTCAGAATTTCCAATGTTGAGTTTATATCCGTCAGCGACGGACAGTTATGTATTACGCAAGGTCTGCCGACCGCTACGGTTGCGGCAAGTATCGGAAGTGCGCTGTTCTTAGCACCCTGCACCCTCAGTCTGCCGCCGAGCTTTCTTCCGCCCTCGATTATAAAGCGTCCCATATACCGCACCCTTTCGGAAAATATCAATCTGTTTTCAGTTTATGACAGATTCCGAAAAGTGTTAATTTAAACAATCCTGCAGATACAGTCGGTTATACGCTCCGAGGCATCGAGAATAGCCATTTCCTTAGCGTTTCTGCCCATTTCAGCAAGTCTCTGCGGATCGGAAAGAAGCTGTTCAACCTCTCTGAGAAGTCTTTCGCCCGTAAAATCTTTTTCTTCGATAAGTATTGCGGCATTTCTGTCCGCCATGGTTTTTGCATTGTAATACTGATGATTTTCCGCCGCATACGGGTAAGGCACCAGTATTGACGGCTTTCCGAGAGCCTGTATCTCCGAAAGGGAGCTTGCTCCTGCACGGCAAACCACAATATCGGCCGCCGCAAGACAGCGATCCATATCGTTAATATATTCTCTGAGCATTATCTGCGGATTTGAGGCAAGGTCAACGTCTTTTCCGATTTCTTCGATCAACGGTGCTCCTGCCTTACCCGTTGCGTGCAGATAATAGCAATCTTTCTTTTTAAATCTGTTGGTTATAAGATATTTAACAGCCTCGTTGATCGCTTTTGCACCGAGACTTCCGCCCATGGAAAGAATGAGCGGTCTTGAATCGAGCTTCATTTCAGCTCTTGCAAACTCTCTGTTTGCGTTTATTATTTCGCCCCTGATAGGTAAGCCCGTAACGACGCACGGATTTTTCGGCTTCAGGAGCTTTTCCGCTTCCTTCGACGTGAGCATTACACAGTCAACCTTTTTTGCAAGGCTCTTGTTTGTAACTCCGGGAAAAGCGTTCTGCTCATGCACGGCTGTCGGTATGCCCATTCTTGCCGAAACGCTCAGAACGGGGCCGCTGACATATCCGCCGAAACCGATAACAACATCGGGGTTAAATTCCTTGATTATCTTTTTTGCCTGTCCCTCTGACCTTATCAGCTTTTTTACCGTTCCGATATTGTGCTTCAATCCGCTGATACTCATTTCACGGCTGAAGCCCTGGATCTCTATCGTTCTGAAATCGAAGCCTGCGGCAGGCACAAGCTGAGCCTCCATTCTGTCAGCCGTACCGACAAAGAGGATTATTGACTTTGGATATTTCTCTTTTATGTAGCCTGCAACGGCAAGGGCCGGATTGATATGTCCGCCTGTTCCGCCCGTTGCAAAAAGTATTTTTTTACCGTTAAGCATTCTTTTCCGCCCTCTTTTTTCTTTCGCCCGATCTTGATACCGCAAGCACCATTCCCATCTCTACAAGCTGCATGACAAGTGCCGTGCCGCCGTAGCTGAAAAACGGGAGCGAAATACCCGTATTCGGCATCAGATCGGTTACGACTAATATATTGAGAATTGTCTGCAAGCCGACCTGAAGCGATATTCCGAGAACAAGCAGACGTTCAAACATACTCTTTGCCTTAGTTGCAATAACAAAGCCTCTGAAAACAAGTGCGGCAAAAAGCAGAATGATAAGCATGCTGCGGAAGAAGCCAAGCTCCTCACCGACAATAGCAAAGATGAAATCGTTCTGCGGCTCGGGCATATAGAGGTACTTCTGCCTTGACTGGCCGAGACCGAGACCGAAAAATCCTCCCGAGCCGAGAGCAAACAACGACTGATTGGTCTGCCAGCGTGAATCAACATCATCGTAATCCTTATGAATAAAGGAATCTATTCTATCCGCCTGATACGGATCAAGGAGCTGATCCCTGAATATCACAACAACGGCAATCAGCAAAATGCCCACGGTAAAGCCCAGTATAAACCAGCGTCTGTCAACTCCGCCGAGGAAAAGCATTCCGATTCCGATAAGCATGATAAGTATTGTACAGGAAAGATGCTTTTCAAGGTATATCAGCACGCACAGAAAACCGAGCAAGCCGAAAAGAGCAAGCGAAACCCACCATTTAGTCTCTATCTGATGCCTGTATTTTTCCAAAAGCCATGCAAAAAACATTATAATTCCGAGCTTTGCAACATCGGAGGGCTGGAACACAATACCGAGCTTCAGCCAGCGTTTGAAATCCTCCTTGCCGTCCAGCCTGTATGGGTGAATGAGCACCAAAACAAGCAGTACGAGCGACACGGCGAAGATGATAGGCGTCACTTTTTTCATAAGCTCCGGATTGATTCTTGAAATTATGAACATCAGCGCAACGCCGACAAGGGCGAAGCCGAGCTGACGCTTGATGTAATAGGTTGCGTCATAATTTGTTGCGGAATCGTACTTGGCGCTGATATAGCTTGCGGAAAACATCATCACCAGTCCTACTGTCAAAAGCATCAGCACAAGCACCATATAAACGATGTCAAATCCACCGCCGATGAATACATCCAGACCGAACAGTCTGAATTTACTTTTTGATTTTTTTGAAGACGATGCAGTTGAATTTTTCTCTGCCGTCTGTCTGAGCTGTTCGGATGACATTCTCCGTCTCCCCCTTTTATAATATGTTTATCTTGAAAAACCGCCGTAATACATTACTATAATTCCGATTATTCCGCCGATCAGATTGACCGTGCAGAAAACCGAGTCGATCTTCTTTTCACTCCAACCGCCCATCTCAAAATGATGATGGATCGGAGCCATTCTGAAGATTCTCTTGCCGTGGGTGAGCTTGAAATATCCGATCTGAATAACGTCGGACATTCCTTCGATGAAATATATTATACCCGTAAGAACAAGAATGATCGGACAGTCAAAGGCATAAGCTATTGCAACCACCATACCGCCGAGGAACATCGAGCCTGTGTCGCCCATAAAGACCTTTGCAGGATATCTGTTCCAAACGAAGAAGCCTGCACAGCCGCCGAGCAGAGCCGCCGAAATTACGCCGATTCCGAGGCACTTATGAACGAGAGCCATCACAATGAAGCTGATCGCCGCAGTTGCCGTGACCGAGGAGCAAAGTCCGTCGATTCCGTCGGTGAAGTTGACGGCGTTGATCGCTCCGTAAAGCACGCAAACACCGAGAATCCAGAACCACACGCCGAGCGAAACCTTGCCGACAAAGGGAATGAACATATATGGATCCTTATCCATTGCAAGGAAAAGACTGGTGAGATATGCGGCGCAGATGACAAGCTGAGCAATGGTTTTCTGAATTATCGAAAGTCCGAGATTGCGTTTTTTAACGACCTTTATGTAGTCATCGGCAAAGCCGACAAGTCCGAACATAAGAGCCATAATAATGCCTGCCCAGAGCTTGGTTTTCTCGTCATCGTGTATTCCGAGACCGTTGCCCGTGAGCGAATTGATGATAAGCACTACCGCCGCCGAGCAGAAAATACCGATTATGAACATTATTCCGCCCATTGTCGGCGTGCCCTGCTTTTTCTTGTGCCACTTTGGGCCGATATCGAGAATAGTCTGACCGAACTTGAGCTTGTGAAGCCACGGAATGATTCCGTAGCCGAGCAAAGCCGTTATTCCGAACGCTCCGAGAGCGCTGAGTACAATAGCCAAAATACCGTTCATTTGATCCACCTGTTTCCTTTCAACCCCGAAAATTATTTATCCATTCTGCCGTAAAGGTCGTTGATAACGTCCTCAAGAGCCATACCTCGGCTCGCCTTGAAGAGGACGGCGTCGCCCTGTTTAAGCGTTTCAAAGAGCTTGTCGGCAAGAGCATTTTTATCCGTAAAGGCATACACCTCGGGAACACCGCATTCCCTCGCTTTTTCTGCGGCAGCAAGAGATCTTTCGCCGTAGGTCATAAACACATCGACCTTTGCCTTCGCCGCAAGCAGACCTGCGTTTCTGTGCGATTCCTCGCTGATCGCTCCAAGCTCAAGCATATCTCCGAGTACGGCGATCTTTCTGTCGGCTTTCAGCTCAGAAAGCATTTTCAGCGCCGCTCTCTGCGAATCGGGACTTGCATTGTAGCAGTCCTCGATGAACCTGATACCGTTGACGGTCTTCATCCTCTGTCTCATTCCTGACGGAGTGTATTTCGCCAGTCCTCTGACGGCCTCATCGGGAGTCACTCCGAGCTGCATACCCGTTCCGAATGCGGCAAGCGCATTGTAAACATTGTGTCTGCCGATCGTTGGAATTACAGCGTGTACGGTTTCTCCGCCGAAAGCTATGTCAAACTCTGTTCTGTCCTCAATCTGTTCAATGTTGACGGCCCTGTAATCGCAGGTCTTATCGTCAATTCCGTAGTAAAAAACAGGATGATTTTCTATTACTGCGCCTGCAAGGTACGGATCGTCGCCGTTGAGCAGTATCGGGCAGTTTTCACGAAGTCCGTCAAGGATCTCCAACTTTGCCTTGAGGATATTCTCCCTTGAGCCGAGATTTTCCATATGAGAAACGCCGATATTGCTGATAATGGCTACGGTCGGCTCTGCGATCAGGGAAAGCTCGGAGATCTCTCCCCTGCTGCTCATTCCCATTTCGATAACAGCCGCTCCCGTGTCCTCGTCAAGTCTCATCAAGGTACGGGGCAGACCGATGTTGTTATTGAGATTGCCCTCTGTCTTGAGCGCATTGAATTTTTCATTGAGAACGCACCAGGTCATTTCCTTTGTCGTGGTCTTGCCGACGCTTCCCGTCAGTCCGACAACAGGGATATCAAAGGTATTTCTGAACCAATGAGCAAGTCTCATAAGAGCTTTGTGCGTATCATCAACCCTGATGAACACACCCTCGGCATCAACATCGTGATGTATCATTGCCGCAGAAGCACCGTTCGCCAATGCAGAAGCGGTGAACGTGTGTCCGTCAAAGTTTTCGCCCTTTATCGCAACATAAAGACAGCCCGGCTTGCAGAGTCTTGAATCAATGCAGATCTCCGTTATCTCTGCATCCTTGTTGCATGTTCCGCCGACAGCATCGGCGATTTGTTTTACGGTTAGCTTTTTCATTTTTTAAAATTCGCTCCATCATCAAGTATTTGCTTCACGATCTCCCGCTCATCGTAGTGAATCTTTTCAGTACCGAGGATCTGATAATTTTCGTGTCCCTTTCCTGCGATAAGCACCGTGTCGCCCGGCTTCGCTTCAACGATTGCCGCTCTGATAGCCTCGGTTCTGTCGGTTATCCTGACATAGTCCTTCTCGTCAAGCTCTGCGACAATATCGTCGATAATCGAGTCGGGATCCTCCGTCCTCGGATTGTCGGAGGTGATAAAGACGAGATCCGAATACTGACAGGCAATTTTGCCCATTATCGGTCTTTTTGTCTTGTCTCTGTCGCCGCCGCAGCCGAAAACGGTAATTATTCGTTTTCCGTAAACAACATTCACGGTTTTAAGCACATTTTTCAAGGAATCCGGTGTATGGGCAAAATCTATAAGAATGGTAATTTGCCTGTCGTTCGGCACTTTTTCTATTCTGCCCTTTACGGTATTCATTTCGGAAACCGCCTTGACGGCACGCTTCATATCGACGTTCATAACCGTTCCGACGCTCAGCGCCGCAAGGGAATTGTAAACCGAAAATCTGCCGATAACGTTATAAACAATGTCGTATTTTTCGCCCTTTGAAGTGAGCGTATATTCAACTCCGTCGTGATTAAGATCAACATTTTCGGCTTTCACATCGGCTTTTTCGTCGATAGCGTAGGTTATGACCTTGCCCTTTGCGTGTTTTTTCATAACGGAAGCGTAGCTGTCATCGGCATTGATAACGCAGACGTCGCTGTTTTCCATAAGAATACCCTTTGCCTCGGCGTATTCCTCCATCGTTTTATGATAGTCAAGGTGCTCTCTCGAAAGATTGCTGAAAACACCGATATCGTAATTTATTCCGTATGTCCTGAGCTGAACGAGAGCCTGTGACGAGGTCTCCATAATGCAGACGTCACAGCCCGCCATTTTCATCATATACAGATATTTGTGAAGTCCTGCCGGATCGGGTGTTGTGTAATCGGCAGGATATTTTTCATTGCCGATAACCACCTCGACCGTTCCGATAACTCCGACCTTGTAGCCGTTCTCTTCAAGAATCTTTTTTATGATAAAGGTTGTGGTCGTCTTTCCGTTCGTTCCCGTCACGCCGATCATTTTCATATCCCTGTGGCAGTTACCGTAGTAATTTGCGCACATCAGCGCATACGCCTTTCTTGTATTTTCGACGATAACGCTGTTCTTTATTCCGATATCGTGGTCGCAGATAACGACTGCGGCACCTTTTTCAATGGCTTTGCGTGCAAAATCGTGTCCGTCACTTCTATTTCCCTTTACACATACAAAAGCGCTTGAATTTCTTACATTCCTTGAATCGTCGGTTACGTTTGCGATTTCAGGGTTAAGTGTGCAACCTTTTTTAATTTCAATTCCGTTAAGCAATTCCTGCAGCTTCATAATTAACCTCCGCTGAATTTAATGATCGGAAATTCCCGACATTGTTCTGAAATAAACCGTTACTGTTGAGCCGTATTCTATCTCTGCACCCTTTTCCGAGCTTTGACGGTATGCCGTCAAATTCTCATCGGAAAGGGAATTTCCCGAAACCTTTATGTTTATTCCGGCGTTAACCGCGGCATAGTTCGCCTCGGTTATCGTCATTCCGGTAAAGTCCGGAACCTCGACTTTCAGCTTTTTCTTCTGCTCGTCGGTATACAGCACTATTATACCGCCCTGCGGAATATACTGTCCCGAAGCAGGCATCTGAGAAAGAACGGTGTCTCCGTCCCCAACAACCTTAACGCTGAAATTATCGTTTTCAAGCGATGAAACCGCTTCGTCAACTGCCTTTCCCGTAACGCCCGGCACCTGAACATCAAGCAGAGCCTTTTCGGAATCGTTATACTGACGTTCAACGTTGAGATAAGTCAGAGTTTTTTCAATAACCTCACCGGCAACGGGAGCTGCGACTGCACCGCCGCCCGATGCACCCTGAGGCTCATCAACAACTATCAGAACCGTTATTTTCGGATCGTTGGACGGCGCAACTCCGACAAAGGAAGCTACAACCTGACCGACATCGTTCAGCTTATCCGAGGTACCCGTTTTACCGCCTACACGGTAGCCTGCGACATAGGCGTTCTTTGCAGTTCCGTTAAGAGCAACCTGCTCCATAGAAGCCATAATCTTCTCCGACGTCGATTCGGAAACAACCTGTCTTTTCACAACGGGCTGCGTTCTGGATACAACGTTTCCCTCGCTGTCAAGCGTTTTGCTGACCACATAGGGCTGCATGAGCTTTCCGTCGTTTGCAATAGCATTGACCGCTGTTATCATCTGTATCGGAGTTATCTGGAAGGACTGACCGAATGATGAGCTGGCAAGGTTTACAACCGTCATTTTATCCTTTTCAAAATATGTTGTGCCGGCTTTCGGAGAGGTCTCTCCGGGCAGGTCAATTCCCGTTTTTTCCGTAAAGCCGAACGCTTCAAAATACTTGTAAAACGTGTCAACTCCGAGCCTCTGACCGATCGTTATGAAATACGGGTTACAGGAATTCATCAATCCCTCGGTGAGAGTCTGAGTTCCGTGACCTGCGGTATTGTGGCAGGAATAAATTCTGTCGGCAACCGAAATTGAGCCTGTGCAGGTGAATTTCTCGTCGTACTTAACCGCATTCTCTTCAAGTCCTGCCGCCATTGTAATGACCTTGAAAACAGAACCCGGCTCGTAGGTATCGGTTATCGCCCTGTTTCTCCACTGAGCGTACATTGCCTCCTGATACGCATTCTCTTTCTTCTTTTCGTCTGTAATTTTCTCTATGCTTTCCGCTGTTTTTTTATCGTAAATCGTGTAAGGATCATTGAGGTCGTAATCCGACTTTGATGACATCGCAAGGATTGCGCCCGTCTCAACCTCCATAACTATGCCCGTACAGCTTTTCGCCTTGCTTGTTTCGTAACAGGCGGAGAGTGAATTTTCGAGATATCTCTGAATGGTTTCGTCGATCGTAAGCACAAGGCTTGTTCCCTGCTCGGCGTCATATACAGACTTGTATTCAATATCCTGAGCCACAGAGGAATTACTCCTTGCAGAGATAACTCTGCCGTCAACGCCGGTGAGTGTGCTGTTGTAGAAGGATTCAATGCCGGAGCGTCCGTCATTGTCCATTCCCGTAAATCCGATGATCTGAGAGGCAAGGGTTGAGTAAGGATAATATCGTTTGACATCCTCGTCAATCATAACAAGTGAGCCGTAGCTCTGATCGTTGTTATCCTTATCCTTGAAAGTGCCTTTAACAAAGGCCTCAAGCTTATCCTTTTCATCTTTTTCGACCTTTGTCTTTATCATAACACTGTTGTACTGCTTGTAAGAAGCCTTATCTTCAAGATACTCTCTGGAAACTCCGAGAACATTGATAAGCGTTGAATAAACCTTTTCTTTTGCTTCCGACGGAGCGTCGGCAAAGGCGGTTGCGTTGAGCGAAATTTTCCACGCAGATGCGCTCTGAGCAAGCACCGACATATTTGCATCATAGATAACGCCTCTCTGCGCCGTGATCGTCGTGTCGCTGAGCTGCTGAGTTTCTGCCTTCGTTTTGAAATACTCGCCCTTATAAAGCTGAGTGTAGCCCAATCCGAATATCGTTGAACCGAAGCCCAAAATAATCAGTCCCGCAAGAAGTCCCATCGTTCTTTGATGAAGATTTTTCATTATTATTTTCTTCGGTCTGAGTATTTTGTTTATATTCATCTTCAAAACGATCATCCTTCCTGCACTAAATATATATCTCTATAAAATCGCTCTAAGGGCGGAAAATTTTCCGCCCTCGCCGTTTATATCATAAATATGTATTTCCCCTGTTTTGTATTCATTGATCCGTATCCCTCTGAGCAGACTGCGCACCGTCCTGCTCCGACATATCGAAGTATCTGACCTGATAGCTTTCACGCTTGACCATTCCCAGACGTGTCTGAGCATACTCCTCGATATTGTCCATCGACATCAGCGAATTGAACTGCATTCTGAGTCTGACATTCTCGCTCTGAGCGGTCTGAAGAGCGGCTTTCTGATTTGCAAGATCACTCTGACAGTTCGTCAGCATAACTCTGCTGTAAATGAGCGAACCGAGAATGAGAAGTGCCACAATGGCGATCACGCACGCTTTGAGTGCAGCGATCCTGCTTGCCTTGATTTCGTTCTGTGCCTGCTCAAGGCTGATCGGCTTTGATTCAATAACCTTTGGAATATGTATTTTTTTCTTCTTGCGTTCAACGGGTACATATCCGTTTTTGGTGTTATCGAATAAATCGAGATCAAGGGCTAAGCCGTTGTCATGGTTTGCCATATTCGTTCGCTCCTTTCAAAATTTAACGTCTTTTTATTTCATCTTTCTGTGCTTTATATTTTTTCTATTGCTCTGAGCCTTGCGCTGTGCGCTCTGAAATTCTCACCGACTTCGTTTTCGGTCGGTGCCTTTGATTTAAACGGAAGCCTGCCCCTCGGCTTTCTTCCGCAAACGCAGACCGGAAATTCGGGAGGACACACACAGCCCTCACAGAATTTATTGAATTTTTTCTTCACCATTCTGTCCTCAAGCGAATGGAAGGTTAT
>JAXJRE010000034.1:0-1352 GCA_036310785.1 Acutalibacteraceae bacterium | reverse complement strand
CTCAAGATGGCTGAGCTTTTCCTCGGGCAGAAGATTGCAGTAGTATTCGTCAAGATTGATCGCCTTTGCAACCTCGTCCGAGGCGGTTTCGTTGTCGCCCGTGAGCATAATTATGTGCTCAATGCCCTGATCTCTGAGTCTTTCAACCATATCCGCAACGCCCTTTCTGAGCGCACTGCGGAGCGTGATCGTACCGATCAGTCTGCCGTCAAGGACAACGCAGACATCGCCGTCCGTGTAATCGGGGGTTTCGACACCCTCTGTTTCAAGCAGTCTCCTGCCGCCGCAGAGAATTTTTTTGCCGTCAAAGACAACGCTCGTTCCTCCGCCTGCAACCTCACGGAAATCGCTGAGATATTTTTCGTCGATCGGCGGAGCGGCTTCAACAATGCTCTTTGCAATCGGGTGGGAGGAGAAATGCTCTGCCGCCGCCGCAAGAGTTAAAATCTGATCCTCGGAGAATTTGCTCATCGGAGTTACTCTGCTGACCTCAAACGAGCCTGTTGTGAGCGTGCCCGTCTTGTCAAAAACAAAGGTTTTCGCCTTTGCGAAGGCTTCGATGAACACCGAGCCTTTTACGATTATGCCGTCCTTTGCCGCCGTGCCGATTCCCGTATAGAAGCCGAGAGGGATTGAAATAACTATGGCGCAGGGGCAGGAGGCAACAAGGAATATCAAAGCTCGCTTTATCCAGGAGGCAGGATCCTTTGTTGCTATTGAGCCGATAACCGCCAGAAGAACGGCGATGATAACAACAATCGGAGTGTAGTATTTTGCAAATCTTGTGATGAATTTCTGGACATTGCCCTTTCTTTCGGCGGCGTCCTCAACCATTTTGACGATTCTTGAAGCGGTCGAGTTGCCGAAAAGCTCGGTTGTGACAACGGTTACGCTATCCTTTCCGTTTATCATACCGCTCTTGACCTCAGCGCCCTTGCCGAGGGTGATAGGCTTGCTTTCGCCCGTTATGGCAGAAGCGTCGGCGGTTGAAATTCCCGAATAAACCACTCCGTCAATCGGGAAGCGTTCATATGGGAGAACGGTGATTTTTGAACCTACGGGCACCTCGTCGGCATGAACCTTTTGTGTTGAGCCGTCCTCAAGTATGAGATGAGCAAAATCCTGCTGAATTTTTGAAACCGAATCTATCGACTTGCGGCTGTTTTCAACCGCCCTGCCCTCTATCATTTCGCCTATCCGGTAGAGAATTGCGACCAGTGCGGCGTCCCTCAGCTCGCCGATACAGCAGGCGGCGATTACGGAAATGAGCATCAGCTCGACCTCGGTAAATCTGCGTTCCTTTATATCGTCATAAACCGTGAAAACAAGCGGATAAGCGGCAAGCGCAACGG
>JAXJRE010000033.1:0-7212 GCA_036310785.1 Acutalibacteraceae bacterium | reverse complement strand
GAAGAAGCGGCGGTACATAATCTGCCGGAGGAACAGCAGCGTTGGTACGCTATCAAGATTTTTGAGCGTGATGATAAGGTGCTCGATCAGATAAAGCCTGACAAATCGGTTTTGGATCATATTGAAAATGATATCAAGTCGGTTGAGGACGAGCTGGACGACGACGCAGAATCAATCATAACAAATGAACGCTATATTTATATCGGTCAGATCATAAAGGGCTGTTACAAAAAGAAATCGGCAGGGAAGCTTTCAACCTCAGATAAGATAGACAGGATTGTTACAAACCGTTGGCTGGGACTGCCCATCTTTGCCGCGGTTATGTTCCTTGTATATTTTATCTCTATGGTGACGGTCGGCACCGCCGCAACCGACTGGGCAAACGACGGCTTGCTCGGAGACGGCTGGCATCTGTTCGGCATCGGAACTTCTGCATATGAGGAAGTAAATGACAGCTACACCTCTGCTATGCAGGCGGTAACTGCGTTTACGGCTCTCGATACCGAAGCGGAGGATTTTGACGCAGACAAGGCTTTGGCAGAGCTGAAAGCCTATAAGCCGGAGGTCGATACGGCTACGGTAGAAGTGGAAGACGAGGAAACCCTTGCTGTTGATGAATTGAATGCATATTATGATTCAATTCCTGACAACGCCGATGAGGAGACTACCGTTCCTATGACTTATCTTGAAGCGGTAACATATTTGGAAGAGAATGGCTTTGAAGAGCCTGATCCTGCCGACTACGGTGTATGGGTACCAGGTATTCCTGTGCTTGTAGGAAACGGTCTGGAAGCCGCCGGTGCCGCCGATTGGCTCAGCGGTTTAATTAACGACGGTATTGTAGCCGGTGTCGGAGCTGTTCTCGGTTTTGTACCGCAGATGTTGGTGCTGTTCCTGTTGCTGGCCTTTTTAGAGGCCTGCGGCTATATGGCTCGTATTGCATTTGTCCTTGACCGTGTGTTCCGCAAATTCGGTCTTTCCGGCAAATCCTTTATTCCGATGCTTATCGGTACGGGCTGTGGCGTTCCCGGAATAATGGCGTCACGTACCATTGAGAACGAACGTGACCGCCGTATGACGATTATGACAACAACCTTTATCCCGTGCGGAGCAAAGGTTCCGTTTATCGCTATGATTGCGGGAGCAATTTTCGGCGGCAGTGCATGGGTGGCCACATCCGCTTACTTCATCGGTATGGCTGCGATTATTGTTTCCGGTATCATGCTGAAAAAGACCAGAATGTTTGCCGGTGATCCTGCCCCGTTTGTTATGGAGCTTCCTGCTTACCATTTGCCGACTGTCGGAAATGTTCTCCGTTCTATGTGGGAGCGAGGCTGGAGCTTTATCAAGAAAGCAGGAACAATTATTTTGCTCTCCACCATCTTTGTATGGTTTACCACTTATTTCGGTTTCGTTGACGGCACTTTCCGTATGCTTTCCGAGGAGGAAATCGACCGTTCGCTTCTTGCGGCCCTCGGCAATGTAATTGCATGGATATTCAAGCCGCTCGGCTGGGGCGACTGGCAGGCCGCCGTGGCTTCAATCACAGGACTTGTCGCAAAAGAAAACATCGTCGGTACTATGGGAATCCTCTACGGAGGCGGAGAAGGAACGGTTTATCAGAGCCTGGCTTCCTCATTCACCGGAATCACCGGTTATTCATTCTTAGTGTTCAACCTCCTCTGCGCTCCTTGCTTTGCGGCTATCGGTGCTATTAAGCGTGAGATGAACTCAGCGAAATGGACTTGGTTTGCAATCGGCTATCAGTGCCTGTTTGCCTATGCGATCTCTTTGATGATCTATCAGTTTGGCTCGGCGTTTACAGGTGAAATGAACGTGTTCGGCTTGATTGCCGCCGTTATTATACTGGCTCTGATGCTGCATTTGCTTTTCAGACCTTATAAGGAATCAACGAAACTGACTCGCAAGCTCAGCGCAACCGAGTAACATTTCAAAACAGGAGGTAAAATTATGCTTGCATGGCTTTCAGAAAACTTGGCGACGGTTATAATCTGTGCCTTACTTATTGCCGCAGTTACCGCTATTATAGTTAATATGGTTAAAAACAGGAAGAAAGGAAAATCCTCCTGTTCGTGCGGATGCTCAAACTGCCCAATGAGCGGATCGTGTAATAAATAAGAAAGCCCTCCGTCGGTAATCGTAAGAACCGTCGGAGGGCTAAGAAATTGCTCTGAACAGGTCAGAATAACGGCATAAGCTGTTCAACAACAAGAACAGCCAGGCATGCGCCTGCCGCAACAGTAATAAGACTGCGGTTGAAAAAGGCAAGCAAAAGCGCAACCGCAACTCCTGCAACTGCGCTCCAAACGCTCTGCGTGGCAAAGAAAATTGCAGGGAAGGTCATTGCGCTCAGACAGGCGTAGGGGACATAGTACAGGAATGATCTCAGCCATTTGTTTTTGATTTTTCCCTGAAAAATTGTGAGGGGTAAGGCTCTGATGAGATAGGTCACCAAAGCCATTGCTCCGATAAACAGCCATTTCATTCCTCAACACCTCCTTCTATCGGGCGCAGAAACGCCATAAGTGCCGAGGCGGCAACTGTCGAAATAATTATTGATATTCCGGCAGATACTTTCAGAACATACAGAATAGAGCTGATTGTAATTGCTATAAAAGCCGAAAGCAGAACGGGGCGTGAACGGCGAGCGACGGGAACAACCACGGCGATAAACATACCGTAGAGCGCAATTCCGAGAGCCGCCGTCAGAGCGGCAGGGAGGAGGTTGCCTGCAATCGCACCGGTTGCCGTGCCTGCCGTCCAGCCGAAAATAGGCAAAAGCTGAAGGCCGACCATATACGGAAAGCTCAGGCTACGCTCACGGGACATAGCGACAGCGAAAATCTCATCGGTATTGGCGAATGCAATCAGAAGTCTCTGCCAAAGCTTTATTTTTTTGTCCAGCTTGGGTGAGAGTGCAAGGCTCATCAGGGAGTATCGCATATTTATTATAACCTGTGTCAGTATCAGCTCGATAAGCGTTCCTCCGGCAACAATGATCTGCAGACCTGCAAACTGACCTGAGCTGGTCATATTTGTCAGGCTGGTTAATGCGGCTTGAATAACGCTCAGACCGCCTTGCATAGCCAGTATTCCAAAGCTGAAGCTGACGGCAAAGTATCCTGCCATTATCGGAACTCCGTCCCTGAGTCCTTGTATAAAATCTTTTTTCATCTTTGTATTTACACCAAATTTCCTGAGACCTGATTGCCGTAAATCTGTGTTACGGCAAAACAAATCGCTGTTTTTAATGTCCGTAAAAACCTCCTGCGGAGCCGAATTGATACCGCAGGAGGTTATAATATTGCCAATAGATTATCTTAAAATTACTGCCATGAGAAAGTGACGGATTTCTGCACTCTGTTGACTGTGTAACCGCAGCCGTTTGTAAATTTACCGTTCTCAAATTTAATTGCACGCTTTCTCTTTGATGCGTTATGCTCAACCTCGGTGCAATTCTCAAGACCGCCGATAAATGCGTTCATCATCTCGTCCTCGGTAAAGTAGATGGTTGCGCTGACTCTGAGAACCTGAGTTGATTCTGCCGTAACGCCGACTGCGTCGAGAACACCGGGCTTAAAGCCTGTCAGCCACCAGGAATACTGCTTACTGCGGTGGAAGAACAGGACGTCGTTCTTATACATTGTAAGCTCCATCTGGCAGAGCATTTCATCGTCGGCGCACTTGTAGAATTTTCTTCCGCCTGCATCGACAAGCTCGTCATCGTCAAAGTCACGGTAATAAAGGCCTATCTCACATCCGTTAAGCACATATCCGTACTGACCTTTCCAAAGCTGAATCATCCACTCCATATCGTTGTAGTCGAAGAAAATTCGGCTTGTGTCGAAGTTACATACAATGAACGGAGCGGCAACGTCATAGAGATAGGTGTAGCCGAAGGTTCTCTGCCATGCGTAGGTGGATGCGTAGAACGCCTGATCCCTTGCATCGTAGGAGAAGCCCAAAAGACCTGAGCCGTCAAGGTTTGTAACCTTACCCGTTGCAACGTCGTAATAGAAGTCGCCGAAGATCTTTATTCTGCCTTCGTCGGAATGGGCAGGGAAGCTGTTGATTACACCGGCGGTGAACTGAAGAATATAAAGAGCGTCAACCGATGTAACTTTTCCGTCCTTGTTTACGTCTGCCGCATCTATCTCGGCTTTTGTCAGGGTGTCCGCTCCGGTACAGTACCTGACAACGGAAAGAGCGTCAAAGGAATTGACCGAGCCGTCGCTGTTGGTGTCGCCGGGGGAGTTTGCAACGGCCGAGGAATAGACCGCCATACTTGCCAATGTCGCAACCACAACTGAAACAGAAACGACTGCGCTGATAATTTTTTTGAAAATCTTCACTTTTATTGCCTCCTTAAATTATAAAGTTTTTTTAATGCCGACAACATATTGCAGAACATTGAGTGCGTCCGATGAATTGAGTCTGCCGTTACCGTCAACATCACCTAAGCCAAATTGAATATCACCGAGGGTGATGCTTCCTGTGGAATACTGGAGAATGTTCAGAGCATCGTAGGAATTGATTTCTCCGTCAAGGCTGACGTCTCCCTTTGCGAAGGATTTCTGCGTGAGAAAAACAACGGAAATCGGCGCTCTCTGTCCGCAGAAGGTGATGTAAAGGGTGCGGTTTCCGGGCATAATCACATCAGTTCCATCCGGAATCGACCAGTTGAGACAGGCGTTCGGATAAGAGATTTCCTTAACCGTTGAGTCGCCGTAGGTGGCCTTGATTATCGTTCCGGTGAGGTCGTATTTTGTCATTTCAACATCGCCTGCGATTCCCATTTTCCAGTCGATATCAAGGACGAGCTTGGTTTTCGGAGCTCTGACGATCTCGATTTTTGTAACGGATACAAAGTTCACGTCAAGAGTGGCATAGCTTGAGCCGAAGCTGTCGCAGAAGATATGAACGGTGTTCTTTCCTGCTTTCCAGCTTCCGTCTGCGCTTTTTGCATACATATTCGGACCTGTAACACCTTTTTTGAATTCGACCTGCTCGCCGTTACAGCTTAGGATCGTTCCGGCAAGGTTAAGGTCGCCGCTCATTGGTGTTACCGTGCCGTTTTTGTCATACATCCAGTCAACACCCTGATAAAATGAGGTCTGATTTGGCTTGCGGACAACCGTGACTCCGGCCGCCGAGACGGGGAGAGCAAGACAGGACAATGCCATAATCAGAGCAAGAAGAATAGAGCATACAGCAGATATTTTCTTCATTTTCTTTCCTCCTTAATATAATTATACATTTGTATTATATCTTATAATTTGCAAAATGTCAACATTCAGCCATGTGAACTGTTGCTGAATTTAGCTATTGACAATTCTCCCGTTTTGTTATATAATCTACAAAAATGGTATGAGTGTTTATACTTTTCTGTTTTGTATGGAGGAAAGAGATGCAAAAGATTATCAAAAAAACACTTTCTTGCTTGCTTTCTTTCTCGGTTACCGTTGGAGCGGCTTCGATGCTTTCCGTTCCCGGCGGCGCTTCGGCGGCAAGGTACGGAGATGTTGACGGCAACGATTCTGTCAATTCGTCCGATGCTCTGGCTGTGCTGAAACACAGCGTCGGTGTTGCGGAGCTTTCAAATGAGGCTCTTGCCTTAGCCGATGTCAATGCCGACGGTACTGTCAATTCCTCGGATGCCCTCGATATTTTAAAATATTCGGTCGGTATCCTTGACAGCTTTAAGGCTGAGGAGAGCGAGGTCGATCCCCAAGAGGTGAAGGCTTCATTCAAGCGGGCTTTAGCCGGCGTACGGGACAAGCTCCCGACATATGTACTGAAAGAAAACGTTTTTCAAAATGCCGATGAGGTAAAGTTCAGCGGATCGTGGACTGCCCTTGTTTCTTCTTCCAGAATAAAGGAACTGGAAGATAAAACCAAGCAGGATTACTATAAAGACAGACATTATACCAGGATCGTCAAGCAAAAGAGCGAGGACTCCGCAAGCAGGATGATTAAGGAGCTTGATCTGAGCGACGAGTCAAAGTACAGCTCGGTTTCCTGCAGCGAAACTGCCGACGGAAAATATATTCTGACCGTCAGCTTTAAGGATGAGAAAAATCCTACTTCCGACAGTCTGATTGTCGGGCTGACAGGCTTGGACGACTACGACCAAGCGAAAAACGAGGTTGAACAGACGAATTCGGTTGACGGAGCAAAGTCAACAGTTAAGTCTTTCGATTTGGAATATAAAAACTGTGTTCTTGTTTGTGAGATCGACAAAGCTGCGGACGAGTTTGTCAATATTGAATGGTCTGTGGATGTTTTTAGCGAATCAACGGTTACGACGGCAGGAATGACCGTTTATATGAAAACATCGGGAAAACGCAGCACGTCATATGTAAATTTCGGTTATTAATTTCGGTTAGCATACCGTTTCCTATTCGCCTATGGGCGACGGTATCTAATATAAATGTACTTTAGGTACAAATCTAATTGAAGGAGAAATTGGTGATTACAATGAATAAGATTGCAAAGATCCTTTCTGTTGTTCTTTCCGTATCATTGGTAGTCGGCGTAACAGTTGCTATGCTTGTTTCTGCTTTCGCAGCTAACGCACCGACTTTCTCAATCGGTAAGGTAAGTGAGACTGACGGCGAAGTTGTAATTTCAGTAAGCCTTGATGAGGGTAAGACTGCAAACTACGATTTCCAGGTCACCGCTAAGGAAGGATATACTCTCACTAAGATTGAGAAGAGCCAAGAGTTCAAGATTTTCCTTGTAGAGTGTCAAACTCAGGCGAGTTCCGAGAACCCGGTAAACGGCAAGGTTGCCGGATCATTCGTTCCTGCTTGTGACGTAAACGGTGTTCTTTACACATTCATATTCACAAAGGCTGCAGGCAAGACAGCAGCTCCGAGCGACTTCACGCTTGCTTTCTCAGCTTGCGGAAATGAAAACGGTGAGAATGTTACACCGAAGATTGTAAACAGTATTCCTGAGGTTCCGACAGAGGCTCCGACAGAGGCTCCGACAGAGGCTCCGACTGAAGCTCCGACTGAGGCTCCGACTGAAGCTCCGACTGAGGCTACAACCGAGGCTACAACCGAGGCTACAACCGAGGCTACAACCGAGGCTACAACCGAGGCAACAACCGAGGCTACAACCGAGGCTACAACCGAGGCTACAACCGAGGCTACAACCGAGGCTACAACCGAGGCTACAACCGAGGCT
>JAXJRE010000032.1:0-17073 GCA_036310785.1 Acutalibacteraceae bacterium | reverse complement strand
TCCGGTATCGTGACCGTTCCGGGTTCCTCGCCGGTCCCTGTCAGAGGAACCATCTGAGCCGGCTGGATCGCCTTAATGTCGGCAAAAACAGGTACGTTAAAAAATTCCGATTTCGCAAAATTCGGGTGAGTGACCGTCACCTCATATACGGAAAACGGCGGTACTGTCGAGTTTTCCTCATCGAACGAAATACTGCTGTCGGGCGCAGGCAGGACAATGTTGTCCACAATTCCGTTGATATCGGTGTAGCCTGAGAAAATCTCCCGGTCACCCGTTCTGAGCGGTATGCGAACCCTGACAACGGCATTGATTACAGGATAGCTCTGTCCGCCTGCTGTCACCTGAACCTTCATACTGCCCTTTGACGGATTTTTCTTCTGAAAATCCTCGTAGTCGGCATAGGTGTCTATCTCCTCTTTCTCCCCTGCGTTTACGGGAAACCTGAGTGCGTTCGCCATAACGGGAATTGACTGAACGGCTTTCCCGTCCTTTTCTTCGCTGAAAAAGTCTTCGTCGGCAGGTGTGTTCTGCTTTGAAAATTCAACAAGCTCCTGCCGATATTTTTCGATCATTTTTTCAAGCTCGTGCATTAAAAAACCTCCTTCGCTTTATAATATGCGAAAGAGGTTTTTATTGCTATTCAATAATTATTTTTTAGTGCTTTGACCGTAGCCGTAGCCGTAGCTGCCGTAACCGCCGTAGCCGTAGCTGCCCTTGCCGGCCTTGCCGTAACCGCCATAACGGCGACCGTAGCGGCCGTTCTTGCTGACATTGCTTGTATCTGCATTAAATACACAGCCGATGATCTCTGCGCCGTTTGCATCAATATCCTCAATAGACATTCTGATTCTTGAGTAAGGTGCAAAGTCCTCACGCACAACGACAATCGCCGCATCAACAAAGCCTGCGATAACCGAGGTGTCGGTAACAAGACTTGCCGGAGCGGTATCAATGAGAACATAGTCAAACTCTTTTCTGACTTCCTCGATCGTCGCCTCCATCTTATCCGTTGAAAGAAGCTCGGACGGATTGGCAACGCCCTTCTGATCTGCAAGGACGCACACGTCAAAGCTGTTTACACGTTTGATTGCAGTATCAAGCGTCGATCTGCCGAGGATAACATCACTCAGGCCGTACTCTGTGTCGGGCAGAGAAAGGAGCTTGCTTACCGAGGGCTTTCTGAGGTCGGCGTCAATGATGAGAACATTTTTTCCGTTCTGAGCAAGAGAAAGCGCAATGTTTACGCAGGTTGTCGTTTTGCCCTCGTTTTCACAGGCACTCGTAACAAGGAAAACCTTATTGCCCGTCCTTGCGGAATTGTTCTCGATTTTTGTTCTGATAGACTTATAGGTTTCAATGAACGAGAATCCGTTTTTTCTGTCCGTGACAAGGAGTCCCTTGGCGGTCTTGTTCTTGTTTGTGATCTGCTGAACAGAGCCGAGAATATGAACATCAAGCTTGTCGCTCAGCTCGTTTGCCGACTTCGCCGTATCCTTGACAAGGAACATTATGAAGTAGATAACGCAGCAAATAACTGCGGCGATGAAGCCGAACATAACAGCAAAGGAAATCAGCGACTTATCCGAATTGGGATAGGTTGACAGAACAGGTCTGTCGCAAAGCGTCAGCTTCGCATTCGGATAGGTTTCGGAAACAATATCGCCGTAAACCTCGACTACCGTATTCGCAATTTCATATGCAACCTTAGGATCCTCTGTCGTGACAGACATAACAATAACGTTAGTGGAGGTAACTACCTTTACCGAAATACTTTTATCCACGGTTGCGTAATTAACTTCTCCGGGATATTTTTCAACTATTGCCTCTTTCATAACACGGCTGGAGAGAATATAGCTGAACGTGCCCGCCATATTGATCTGTGCATTGATCTCGCCGCTCGCCGCCTGCTCGTTCTCCGTTGCGGTGTTGACAACGAAAGAAACCGTAGAGGTGTAAGTCTCGGTCTTTGTCGCCTCGGCAAAAACCGCTCCGCATACCGCACCGACAACCGTAACCGCAACTATGATCCAGAGCTTTTTGGACAATTCCCTGAAAAACGCAACAATATTGATTTCCAATCCCTTTGAATTTTTCTTTTCCGAATAAGATCTCAATTAAATCACTCCAAAACTGTTATTGCTTATTCATTCCGTATTTTCTTCCGCCGTCGCTTTGTATCGCATAGGTTGCACAGTAGATTAAAACGATAACAAGCTGTCCGAATTTTGAGCTGTAACTTATAATACCCGTATCGAGCGCCGCCATCATTATAATTGCCGTAAGAAACAGCACGGAAGCCTTTCTTCCGTCGGCAAAGTAATATTTCAATAGCTTTACAATGCAGAACACATACATTGAATAATACAGCATACAACCGATCAGTCCAAGCTCGCTTAGGAGCTGCCAGTAGTTATTATGGCTGTAGAACTTACCCATTGAATACCTGCTGTCAAGTATCAGGGCGAAGTTACCCATTCCCTTGCCTATCAGCGGAGATTCCCGGAACATTTCCTTTGCAACGCTGATAAAATACCGTCTGACCGCAAGACTGCCGTCCTCGCCCGTTCCCGTAGCGTAATCAAACATCGTATCAAATCTTTTTCCGATAACTCCATAAAGCGTTTCGTTCTCCATAACGAGGACAGCGATGAGCGCAAATATTATCAAAGAAGCCAACAGGCGCAGAGCATAGCCTTTTTTCCTGAACGAGAGCAGAACTATCATCATCGGTCCTGCGACAGCCGCCATAAGACCTTTTCTTGAGCTTGAGAACGCACAGAACACAACAAAGATCACTACAAGGATATACATCGGCTTTTTGCCCTTAATATATGCTCTGTAAAAGGCGATCAAGGTTGCAAAATCCATCCATATCGTCAGGTCATTCGGGTTGTTACCGCTGAAATAGCTACCCACGCTTCCTATGCGCCATCCGTCGGCAGGAACTGCGGTACATTCAAGCAGAACGATTATCAAGGAGCCTGCCACAAACAGCGACAGGATACGATCAAGATCCGCCATATCGTCCACATACATTGCAATCGACGTGGACATCAGCAAAATTATTATCAGCTTGGTTGCGAAGCTCAGGGTATAGGTCGTGAAGAACTGCGCCCACAGTCCGGAAATCACGCCGTAAATAATGAGCAGAAAGTACCATATTGAAATGTACGGTATCACCATACTGCTCCTGCTTTTTTCAACCGAAAGAATACACGCCGCGGCAAACATCAGAAGCGTTGCAACGGGGCCGGCATTTTTGACATCATAGAAAGCAAACATTACGACCATGTTCAGCAAAAACGTAAACTCAAACAATCGCTTGGCTCGCTCATAAGCAGTATAATTGATTTTCAAAATACCGTTTTTCAGTGAAACCATAACTATCCTTTCCTCAATACCGAGACAGCGACGGGACAGGAAAAAAATCCGCATATGCCTTACTTGCATCGAATTTTTTCTCCCAGAGCATTCTTGAATTATCTCTGTATTCGTTCTTTTCCGATCTGCTTAAACCGTAGAATTTTTCAATGCACTCGGCAAACTCCTCTGCGGAAGCTCTCTCGCGAAGAAGCATACCGTTGCGTCCGTTCTCCACGATTTCACAGACTCCGCCGACATCGGTTGCGATTATCGGAATACCGAAGGACGCCGCTTCCATCATTGAAACGGGCAAGCCCTCGCTCCTGCTTGTGCTGATAAAAAGATCAACGGCATTGTTTTTGTAAAAATCGTAAACCTCGTTGTTCGGAATGTTTCCGAGAAATTCCGTCTTTATATATCTGAGCTTTTCTTTTACACTTTTTTCAAGCTCGGCTCTTCCGTTTCCGTCGCCGATATGCGTCCATTTGATATTATAATTGCCGTTTTTTTCAAGCTTTTCAAGTATATCAATAATTTTATCAATTCTTTTAATATTTGTTATAAGCGAACACGAAACAATATGCAGACCGTCCTCGGACTGCTTGCCGAGCCCCGAGTCCACCGTTCCGAGGTGAGCTGTTTTGACCTTGTCCGAATATTCGGGATACCTCGATACAATATGATTTGTTCCGACATCGGAGCAGGGATAAACAGCGTCGCATTTCTCAAGAAGAAAGCTTCTGAGAGGGAGGTAATTCAGAGCGTTTCTTTCCTCATAAACATCGTATCCGTGAGCTCTGGAAATCAGCTTGACGTCACTGCAAAATTCAGAAAAATGATCCTTGAGCAAAACCCCGACAAAAGCCGTTGCAAAAAACCAATAGCTGTAAACTGTAATACTGCCGTATTCGCTCAGGTCGTACTGTTCAAGAGCTTTAAGGCATTCTCCGTAGCTTCTGACGGAGCGGTTGCAAAAATATTCAAAAAACATTCTTTTTCTGAAATTACTGCCGATCTCGTCCTTATCGTATTTCAGGTATTTTGTAGGTGAAACGATGTTGCGGAATCCGCCGAGCACATCTTTCATTCTTGACGAGCTTTGCTTCTTCTCGGAAACATTGCAGTATTCAACTCCGTCGGGCATCTTTCGCATCAGGGGAGCTTTCGGATCAAGCTCGATAGGCAGGATAATTACCTTGTCGAAACGATCCCTGAGATAGATTATCTCAGATTCGATATAGGTTTCGCTCATTCCGTAAGGGAAACCGCTTGTTATCATAATCAGGCATCTTTTCAACAAATCACCCCACATTGTCTAATTTTATCATCAATTCGACAGAATGTCTATATTTTTTTAAAAATACATTTTAATTCCACTTTATTTGCAAATTTCGGCAATTACATCGGTAAAAATCGCCGCCGCAGTGAGCAAATCGTCAATCGGCATAAACTCGTTTGCTCCGTGCATATTCGTCACGGTGTCCCGACTTATTGCGCCGAATGCCACACCGTTCTCAATGTTGTGGACATAGGTGCCTCCGCCCATTGAGATACATTCGCCCTTATCGCCGCTGTAATCCTCGTAGGCTCTGAGCAGAGTTTTTATAAACTCGGAGCTTTCGTCAACATAGTGCGCCTTTATCATCTGAGTGTTTTCGATTGCAAAGCCGTGCGCTTCAAGCTTTGCGGCAATGACGTCGGCACAGTTTTCTTTCGTTGCGGACATCGGAGTTCTTGTGTCAAAACAGCCCTCGAATTTCCCGTTCTCAAAGCTGACGATATCAAGCGTCAGGGTAAGACTGCCGAGCATATCGCTCATATCAACTCCGAACGCTTCGCCGCTGTATTTTCCGTGAGGGAAAAGGGTTTTCAGGTCGGCGACAAAATCGGAGCATTTTTTATCAAACTCAATGTGACTTAAAAGCTCGATGAGCGCCGTGATCGGATTGTTTCCGTTTTCGGGCAGAGATGCGTGAGCCGCAGTTCCCGTGCAGACAACCGTTTTGCCGTCAAACGTAAATTCAGCACCCGTATATTCTGATTTCTCGGCGGCGACTTCAAATTCCGCCGTGCTTATTCCGACAAGCTCCGCCTTTGCAAAGGTCGGCACGGCATTTTTCGCCTCGCCTGCATTGATAGTTTTTATGTATTTTTCACAGTCGGAAAAATCGACCATTCTGTAAAAGCACTTTGTGAACCTGCCCTTTTCGCCGTTTGTAACAGGGAAATTAGCATCGGGCGTGAAAGCATATTTCGGATAAGGATTTTTTGAAAAATAATATTTCAGATCCGAGCTTCCGCACTCCTCGTCCGTACCGAGAATAAGTCTGCAATTTTTGCTGACGGGCAGATCAAGCTCTCTGACGGCTTTCATCGCATAAAGTGCGGCAACGGCAGGTCCCTTGTCGTCGCTGACTCCTCTACCGAAGATAACGCCGTCCTTCTCGACAACGGTGAAAGGATCGGTGTTCCAGCCTTCGCCTGTCGGCACAACGTCAAGATGAGCAAGTACCGCAAGCTCGGTTTCTCCGTCATTCAGATCGACCGTTCCGACATAGCCGTCATGATTTTCCGTTTTAAAGCCGAAGCCGTCCGCCGTTTTAAGAGCAAGCTCCAGCACCTCGGCAGGCTTCTCACCGAAGGGCATACCCTCTTTCGCCTCTCCCCGAACGCTCGGCACGCTGACAAGCTCCGATATGCTTTTTATCATCTCATCTTTATTATTCTTGAAGTAGTCGATTATTTCTTTTCTCATCAAAACTCACACTCTGCATTGCATTTTTCTGTTTTCACAAGCGAACCCTTTTCAACCGTTCCGTTCTCCGCACCGCACCACGGGCAGTAGATATGATCCTGCGGCGCAGTCAGATCGGGGTTGAGCGGAATTTCCGTGTTCCTGACAACCTCAAAGCGTTTATAGCAACATTCGCATTGCTTTTTCATTATGTAAACACCTCTGTTTATAAACAAGGAGCCGCCGAAAAGGAGATATCGACCGTCGGAAATCAAAGCTTTCCGACCTGCACAAATATCCCAATACAGCAACCCCGTTCAATTTATCTCTTTCTGAATGAAAATCCGTTTTATCTGCGATCGCCGAAAAGGCTCTGTCTTGCCTTTCTGATCTCGGCAATATTCGAGGAAAGTACCTCGTCGCTGTTCTTCATAATATCCTCAACAAACTCTGCGGCGGCAGAACGGATCTCGCCTGCCCACTTGTCCGCCTTGGTCTTTGTCTCCTCGGCCTGATTGTTGGCGTCAAGGAGAATAGCCTCAGCCTGACTTTTTGCATTTCTGACGATATTCTCAGCCTCTGCCGTTGCCTGAGCACGGACACGGTCGGAAAACTCGTGAGCAAGTCTTGTTATCTCAGATGACTCAATCATCTGCTTTGCCTGCTCCGAAGCCGAAGCAAGCGTTGACTTTGCATTCGCTTCCGCCGTAGCGGCAATTCCAGAAGCCTTTTCCTTTGCGGCGCTGATTATTCCGTCCGCCTCGGTCTGAGCGGAAGAAACGATGGACGAAGCCTCGTTATTGGCTCTCGTGATAATGTTATTGTGGTGGGACATAACCTCCTGAGCCTTTTCGATCTCGATAGGCAGATCATATCTGATGTCCTCGATGCACTGCTTGATCGTCTCCGCATCAACAGCAATTTTTCCCGAAAGAGGAATTTTACTGCCCATATCAATGGTATCTTCAATTTTGTCAAGTAAGCCCTGTACGTTCATCCTTAATCTTCCTTTCTTCTTATTCCTTGAACTATATCGTCGAGCACCTGCTCCGGCACGAAAGCGGAAACATCGCCGCCGAGCTCACAGACCTGCTTAACGATACTGGAGGATAAATACATATAATCCGCACCTGCGGTAACAAATACTGTTTCAACATCGGGATTGAGCTGTTTGTTAGTCAGCGCCTGCTGAAATTCATCTTCAAAATCGGAAACAGCCCTGAGTCCCTTGACTATTGCGTCGGCATTTTTGATCCTTGCATATTCCGCAAGTAGACCGTCATAAAAATCAACCTCAACATTCGGAAGAGTGCTGACGCATCTTTTGATAAATTCAACTCTCTTTTCGGGAGTGAAACAGCCGACAGGCTTCTTCGGGTTTATCATAACAACGACTATCACCCTGTCAAAGAGCTTCGCCGCCCTTGTTATTACGCTGAGATGACCTTTTGTGACAGGATCAAAGCTGCCCGGACATATCGCTGTTCTCATCGGCTCTCCTCCTCGCTGATACGGTAGACGGTTATACCGATCTTGCCGTACTTATAATCACGGTAAACGGAGAAATGTCCGACCGTATGCGGCATCTCCTCGCCGTAGGGATGCTCGCAGATTATCACGCCGCCGTCGTTGACATTCTGTACGGCATAAGGCAGAGTGTTCTGCAAAATTCCCTTTGAATACGGGGGATCCATAAAAATTATATCAAATTTTTTTCTGTTTGATTTGAGGAAAGCGACCGCCTCTGTTCGGATAACCTCCGACTGCCTGTCCAGCTTGGTTGAAATAAGATTTTTCTTCACCGTATCAACGGCCTCTGCGCTCATATCGGTAAAGGTTGCGAACGCCGCACCCCTGCTGAGTGCCTCAATTCCGAGCTGTCCCGAGCCTGCGAAAAGATCAAGCACACGTCTGCCCTCTATTTCAAACTGAATAATGCTGAAAATAGCTTCTTTAACTCTGTCCGTTGTCGGGCGGACATCGTCCCCCTCCAGAGTTTTGAGAACCCGTCCTCTTGCTGTTCCCGTTATTACACGCACGGCACAAGCTCCCTTCTTAAATAATTATTTATATTCATCTTATATTATCACATTTTTTACCTTGTGTTGTCAACATTTTTTCTGAAATAATCGTAAACTTTTTGCGCCGTAGCTCTGTTTATTCCCTCCGCTCGGCACAGTTCGTCAATTTCCGCATTTTTTACCGCCGTCAAGGTCTTGAAATGCTTCAGAAGTGCTTTGGCTTTTTTCTCGCCTATTCCGTCAATCTTAGTAAGCGTTCCGCCGAGAGATGTGTTTTTATGCTTCGCACGGTGGTAAGCGATCGCAAATCGGTGAACCTCCTCCTGTATCGAGGAAACGAGAGTGAACGCCTGCCGCTTGGAATTGATCGCAATTTCACCGCCGTCCGAGGCGATCGCCCTTGTGCGGTGCTTGCTGTCCTTGACCATACCGTAGACGGGAATGTCATACCCGAACGCCCTGACTATCGGCAAAACGGCATTTACCTGTCCCTGACCGCCGTCAAGAAGAATGAGGTCGGGCAAAAGTCCGAAGCCTTCGCCGCTGTCCTTTTCCTCCTCGTACCTGTTCAGACGGCGTGAGATGACCTCCGCCATAGAGCCGTAATCGTCCTGACCGTCAAAGCCCTTTATCGCAAATCTGCGGTAGGATTTTTTGTAAGGCATACCGTTTTTGAAAACGACCATACCTGCAACGTTATCGCTTCCTGCCGTGTGCGAAATATCGTAGGATTCAATAATAACGGGCGGCTTCGGCAAATTCAACAGCCTTGCAAGCTCGTCCAGAGCCGCCGTCGCCTTTGCATTCCTGCCCATACTCAAAGCAAGCTTCTGCGCCGCATTGTTCATACACATCGTCATTATTTCGACCTGACGGCCTCGCTGAGGAATATTTATTTCAACCTTTCGGTGTGCGTTCTCACTCAGCCATTGCACAAGCAGTTCTCTGTCCGCAACCTCTCCGTCAACGGTGATAAAGGGCGGAATATGCCTGCCCATGGAATAAAAACGGGTGATAAGCTCACGCCTTGCTTCGGGCAGGGTGTCGATCTCGCTGAAAAGAAACCACTCGTTGTCCCTGAGCCTGCCGTCATAAAACCTCAGAACTGAAAGGCAGTATTTTTCGTCCGACTGTGCGATTGCGAAAACATCCTGCTCCCTGACGTCAGAGCCGACAACCTTTTGCTTTTCGTTTATCTTTTTTATTGAATTAATCCTGTCCCTCAGCTTCGCCGCACGTTCAAAATCGAGCCGTTCGGCGGCCGCCTCCATCTCCTCGGTCAGATCCTTGATAATCTTTGCGCTGTCGCCCTGCAAAAACTCGATTGCCGAATTAACAGCCTCGTTATAGTCCTCACAGCTTATCTTGCCTGCGCACGGAGCGGAGCACTGCTTGATGAAATAATTAAGGCACGGTCTGCCCTTGCCGATCTCTTTCGGAAAGCTCTTGCCGCATTGAGGGAGCATAAAAATTTTCTGCGCCTCGTCAACGGAATTTGACACGCTGAAAGAGCTTGTGTAAGGACCTATGTACCTCGCACCGTCATCCGCCTTTTGCAAAACTGCACTGATCTTCGGCCACGGTCCATCGCTGACTCTGATATAGCTGTAGCCCTTGTCGTCCTTTAAAAGAATATTGTATTTCGGTGAATACTGCTTGATTAGCGAACATTCAAGGACGAGGGCTTCAAACTCGCTGTCGCAGAGGATATAGTCAAAATCAAACACGTTTTCAACCATTTTTCTGACCTTGACCGAATGGTTGTTCTGCGATCCGAAATACTGGCTGACACGGTTTTTGAGCTTCTTCGCCTTGCCGACATAGATTATCTCGCCCTTTGTGTTCTTCATCAGATACACACCGGGCGTAAGCGGCAGGGACATCGCCTTTTTCCTCAGTTCGTGAATGTCCACGGTATTCACCTCGCTTTCCGTAAATTTAAAAACTGCCGCATCATACAATGCGGCAGTCGTTTCGTTTTGTGTTATACTGCGAAGCCTGAATTTACAAGCTTTACAAGCTCTTCAACAGCCTGTTCCTCGTCGGGACCCGCAGCAATGACCTTGATTGTTGTACCGCCGTCAATGCCGAGAGAGAGAACGCCGAGCAAGCTTTTTGCATTTACTCGTCTTTCTTCCTTTTCGATCCAGATAGAGGACTTGAAGCAATTTGCTTTCTGAATAAAAAATGTT
Source organism: Acutalibacteraceae bacterium (assembly GCA_036310785.1). GTDB lineage: Bacteria > Bacillota > Clostridia > Oscillospirales > Acutalibacteraceae > CAG-488. Next base: position 6,763 of record JAXJRE010000032.1, on the reverse strand, counting down.
GCAGGACGGGCACTGAGACCTACCTGATTCTGAACTGTAACGTCTTTCTCACACATAACCGATATCTCCTAATTAAAAAGTTAAATGCCTATTTGTATTCAGACTTTTATACAACAGTTATTATATCACAAAAGTTTTCATCGTCAACAAATAAAACCTAACTAAAAAATATTTCGGCTTGTATTCCAAATGTGACTATTTTGGGAAGTCGCTGTTTGTGCATTTTGTACACGGTCAAATATGCTTTTTAATGCACATTGACTATTTTTTTCTTCCATTATCCAAAGATTGGATAAATTTCAAGTCTTTTCTATCTAATTCGGCTTTTCCCAAAAGATCCGGTCTGCGCTCCATAGTCCTCTCAAGCGAGCGTTCTCTGCGCCATTTGGTGATGTTTGCGTGATGCCCCGTCAGCAGAACATCGGGAACGGTCTTGCCGTGCCATTCATACGGTCTTGTGTACTGCGGATATTCGAGCAGTCCGTTGTAGTGGCTCTCCTCCTCGAAGGCTTCGTCACTCGCAAGAACGCCCGGAAGCATCCTCGTTATGCTGTCGGCAAGGACAAGAGCAGGCAGCTCGCCGCCCGTCAGCACATAGTCGCCGATCGAGATTTCCTCATCGACAAGCTCCTCAATGACACGCTCGTCCACTCCCTCGTAGTGTCCGCACAAAATGGCTATATTATCCATTTTCGCAAGCTCTTTCACCTTTTGCTGATCGAGCTTTTTTCCCTGGGGCGACATATATATCAGGTACGGCCGCCTGCCTATCTGCTTTTCAAGGTCGCAGAAGCAGTCAAATATCGGCTGACACTGCATAATCATTCCCGTTCCGCCGCCGTAGGTCGTGTCGTCCACACGGCGGTGCTTGTCCGTAGAATAGTCACGGATGTTGACGCAGTTGATCTCAACCAGTCCGCCCTCTCTCGACCGTCCGATTATGCTCTCGTCAAGCACACGCTCGCACATTTCGGGAAACAGAGTCATTATGTCAATTCTCATCGTCAAAAATACCTTTCATCGGTCTTATCAGCACCCTGTTTTTTTCAATATCCGTGTCGATTACAAAGCTCGGCACGGCAGGAATGAGATACTCCTTGCCGTCGTCGCTCATAATGTGCCAGACGTCATTTGCGCCCGTTTCGCTGACGTCGGAAATATTACCGTAGCATTTTTCTACGTTGTCGGCGTCAAAGACCTCACAGCCGATCAGCTCCTCGATGAAATAAACTCCGTCTTTGAGCTTTGCGTCTGCACGGCGCATATAAAGCTTCCTGTTTCTCATTGCAGAAGCGTCTTCAACCGTCTCAACACCCTCCAGCTTCATCAGCACGATGTTTCCGTGAGGACGTGCGGATATGACCTTTACGGCGTTTTTGCCCTCTGAATCATAATACAGCGTTTTAAACTGTTTGAGAAATTCGGGCGAGTCCGCCCACGGATTGACGCGCATTTCACCCCGCACTCCGTGAGTGCCGACAATCTGTCCGACCGCAAGAAAATCTTTTATCATAAAATCACTTAACCTCTGTGAAATATTTTACAAAGCTCATACCTGCATTAAGTCCTCTGTCGGTCAGGTTTACGCCTGCATTCATCAGCAGAGCACCCGAATAGATCTCGCCGTTATCGTCGTCACGGTAGAGCTTGTCGGGATCGAGACCTTTCATTCTGACAAGCAGGAAATCGTGCGGCGGTCTGTTCTTGATAACAACGGTCAGCAAGGCTTCGCTCTTATCCTTGGAAACATTTTCCCACGCACACTTGTATTCATCGTCCGTCGGTGCGATAATTCTGTAAAGATCGCCGAAATGAATCACATTGTAAAATCTGTGGTAATTCTCGACCTGACCTTTCACCTTTGCCTTATCCTCGTCGCTCATACACTTGGGATCAAGCTCATAGCCAAAGGTTCCTGCCATTGCAACGGCGGCCTTTGTTTCAATGCCTGCACGCTTGCTTGCGGAAACGTGGGCGCCCATACTCGAAGCAGGATAGCACATGGAAGTGCCGAACTGAATTGTAAGTCTTTCGATCGGATCGGTATTGTCCGAAGCCCAGGTCTGCGGCATGTAGTAAAGTATGCCCGGATCGAAGCGTCCGCCGCCGCCTGCACAGCTTTCAAAAAGAATGTGCGGAAATGCGCTCGTTACCCTGTCCATCAGCTCATAAGTGCCGAGAATAAATCTGTGGAAAAACTCCTTTGAATGGCGTGCGTCAAGAAGCATTGAGGCAGGCTCGACAATAGCTCTGTTGTAGTCCCACTTGAGATAGGCGATATTATTCTTCGACAGAACATCGTACATCTGATCAAAAATGCAGTCACGCACATCCTGCCTTGTCATATCAATAACGTACTGCTGACGTGCGGGAGAAATGTCTCTGCCCTCAACGTGAACGCACCAGTCGGGGTGCTTTCTGTAAAGCTCGGAATCCTCTGAAATCATCTCAGGCTCATACCAGATACCGAACTGAACGCCCTCGGCATTTACCCTCTCGATAAGCTTGCCGAGACCGCCCTTGAGCTTGTCCTCGTTGACAATCCAGTCGCCGAGTGAGGAATCATCGCGGTTGCGGTGGCCGAACCAGCCGTCGTCCATAACGAGAAGCTCGATGCCCAGCTCCTTTGCCTCCTTGGCATAATTGACGAGGGTTTCCTGATCGAAGTCAAAGCCCGAGCCTTCCCAGCTGTTGATAAGCAGAGGTCTCTTTTTATTTTTCCACTCGCCTCTTACAAGATTGTTATTGTAAAGGTCGTGATAAGTGCGGCTCATCTTACCGAGTCCCTCGTCGGAATAAACCATAACAACCTCAGGACTTTGGAACTCGTCGCCCGGCTCAACAACCCATGTGAAATCAATCGGATTGATGCCCATTACAAGCCTTGTGCAGTCGTAATAATCGGTTTCGATATCTGCGGAGAAATTGCCGCTGTAAACGAGGTTGAAGCCGTAGGCATTGCCGAAGTCCTCGCCGCCCTTATCGTCAACGAGGGCAACGAACGGGTTGTGATTGTGGCTTGAAGATCCTCTCTTGCTGGCTACGGACTGGATACCGTGAGCAAGATGTCTTGTAACAACACGTCTTTCCCTTGCCCATGAGCCGGAAAGATTTATCATATTGTAATCCATTGACGGAAGATTTACACAGCAGCTTGCAATTTTTTCAATCTCAAAGGTTTCCTTGCCCGTGTTTTCGACCTTGACGCTCTGAGTGATAACGCTGTATTTTTCAAATGCGGTGTAAAAGATCGTGACCTTTGCGCCCGTAAAAGCGTCAAGGGTTATAAGCTCCAGAGTCTGAGCCTCGCTGTCGTCATTGCAGTAGGTTGCAGGCAAGCCCTTGAGCTTCGGCTTTCCGTTGTAGATCTTATGGTCAAGATAACGGATATCCGTCGTCGTTCTTCCCATCGGATCCTTGATCGAAAGTGCGGCAAGACGGAAATCTCCCGAGCCGTTGCAGGAATACTCCATTGGCTGAACATCGAGGGAGAATTTATAATCGTCAACGCTCACGTTGTTAGGCGAAATCGAAGCGAATCCGCCCCTGAACGGCATAGTCCAAAGATTGTTGTCCGATATCTTCTTTCCGTAGTAAAGATGTATCAGAAAGCCCTCTCTTATTCCGATAGCGTATGTAGAATCAAGCGTATCGAGCTTAAAAATTTTTCTTTGTTCATCAAAAGTAATAGGCATAGCAAAACCTCTCTCGTATTTTTAGTATGGCTTATTTTATCATATCGTGTGAGCAAGGTCAACAATTTGCGATTGACAAATGCGTTTTATTACTATAAAATTTTATCGAGGTGTTATGAAATGGAGAAGAAAAACATACACAAGGATCACAGAAAAAGAGTTAAGGAGCAGTACCTCAAAAACGGTATCGACTCCATGGCTGACCACAACATTCTTGAGCTTCTCCTTTTCTACGGAATACCTTACAAGGATACCAATCCCATAGCCCACGAGCTTATCGAAAAGTATCACGACATCAACGGAGTTCTGGACGCTCCGGTCAGAGAGCTTGTCAAGCTTGACGGAATAGGCGAAAATGCCGCCGTGATGATAAAGCTCGTTCACGATATAGCACACCTCTACCGTGACAATGCAGTGAACAGCAAGGTCAATCTTGCCTCAAGCGAAAGGCTCTATGACTTTGTGAGAATGAAATTTCTCGGAGAAACAAGAGAGATTGTTTATATGCTCTCCCTTGACGCTCACGGCAGGCTGAAGCACTGCATCAAGGTTGCCGACGGAACTCCGACAAATGTCGTTTCCGACAACCGAAGCCTTGTCGAGCTTGCGCTGAGATTTGACGTTACCAATGCAGTCATTGCACACAATCATCCCAACGGGTTTGCCACACCGTCGCAGGCGGATATCGCCGCAACCGAGACAATAGCAAAGCTTTTTTCGACCGTCAGCATAAATCTTGTCGATCACGTTATCGCCGCCGAGGACGAGATTTTCTCCTTTGCAATGAGCAAAAAATATTCCTCATTCCTCGGATAATGGTTCGGTTTCCTCCGTCTCGAACTCAACCCTCTGACAGATGTTTTCGTAGCAGTCATATTCACCGACAACGGATCCGTTTTTTATTTCAATGTTTTGTGAGATTATCTGAGCGTGGAGGGTTTCATGATAGCTTTTAACCGCATAATCGCCGAGCGCAGTAAGCTCGGCTGTTTTTTTGTCAACCGTGATTTTCTCCTTCTCAAAGTCGGTGTACTGAGTGTAAAAAATGCCGAACGGCATCTTTATTCCGTGCAGGTAAAGCCATGATTTGTGGCGGTATACTACGTCCGCCTTCTTCCGCCTTGCCAGAGAAATTTCCTTGCCGAGAAAACAGAGCGAATATATTTTTTTCGTTTTCGGCTTGAGTACGGTTATTTCCTCTTTTATCGGAACGCTGACGTTTATTTTTGTCCGTGCAACGACATAACCGTCCGCATCGGTGAACACGGACATTCCGTTCCTGACCTGAGTAACACCGCTGACAAGCAGACTTCCCTGCATAACGGTCTGACCGCTTTTTATCGCCGCCGAGCCTTTGTATGGCTCGATTATCTCGACCTGACCGTCCTTTCGGGCGACAATATTTGAGGTGTTGCCGCTCTTTTCCACGCTCGGTCTGTGAAGCGCTTCCCTGACCTTTATCTCGGCAACCGAGCCGTCAATATTGATCGAAGCCCACGACAGCTCGCCTATACTCAGAACGGCGTCGGAATTTATATCGCTTGCGTCAAATTTGTTTTTTCTCACACCTATTCTCAGTCCTGCGTCCGAGAAAACCTCTGCGATCTTCTCATCGCTGACGGTCGTGTTGCCCTGAACATTAACCACCCAGATGTGATTTGACATCAGCGAAAGTATCAGCAAAACGGCGGCAAGACCGACAAAAAGTCCCGTGTGGCTCTCATATTTTTTCAGGATAAACGGCAGTCCGACCTTCCTGTTTATTCTCACTCTCATTCCGCTCCCACGGGCGGATTTTTTTATTTTTCTGTATCCTGCGACCGTGGTGCAGGCGGTCAGTCCGTCCTGCTTTTTCCGTATTCTCCAAAGCTGGATTTCTTCGGCGGTGCAAAGGTTAATAAATCTTTCCGCAAAGCCGCCGCTCGCCGTGAAGCAAACGTAGCCGAAAAGAATATGAAACAGGTTAAAAATCATATCAAGCCCTCACTCGCCGAATTCCATTGAAAGTATCGTTCCCTCTATCATAGCCTGTTCAAGCGAAAGGGATTTTATCGTCAGCTCACAGCCTGTAAACTTCACGCTGTTTTTTCCGAGGTTCAGCTTTATCACCGTGTCGTCGTATTCCAAAACACTCTTACAGCCGTCCACCATTGCACAGCAGTTTGAAACAATCTCAATGTGACTGCAATTACGGATTACATCTTCGGGCAAATCGAGCTTTTCACAAATCCTGTGCGCCAGCGGCGTATTATACTGTCTGCGATCCCTCTGCTGCATAGTCATCACCCTATCATAAATAAAAGTTTTTCCCTCATATATATTTACGGGTGATTTGCTTGAATAATTACAGAAAACTGATTTTTCCTCTGCTCCTCTGCGCCGCTTTTATCATACTGTTTTTTATCAGCCCGTCGGACATCTGCTCGGGCGTGCGTAACGGTCTTTTTCTCTGCGGCGAAACGGTTGTTCCGTCGCTTTTTCCGTTTATGATAATCTCTGACTTTTTAGTTCGTTCGGGTGCAAGCGTCAGTATAGGCAGGCTTCTTTCTCCAGTGACGGAAAAAGTTTTTCGGCTTCCGGGCTGTTCGGCATGTGCAATTTTTATGAGCCTGATCGGCGGCTTTCCCGTCGGAGCGAAGATGATTTCTCAGCTTTATGAAAGCGGCGCACTCTCTCAGTCCCAGGCAAAAAGAATGGTTCGTTTCTGCGTCAATTCGGGGCCTGCCTTTGTTATCGGCGCTGTCGGAGCTTCAATGCTTTCTGATAAAAAATGCGGAATAATTCTGTTCGTAACTCAGACCGTCACGGCTTTGATAATCGGCTTTCTGTCACGCTTCGGCGAGAAAGAAAAACCGCAAAAAAGCAATAACCTGCACAGGCAAGGTAACCACTCGGCTATCACCGAATCGGTGGCATGTTCAACCGACGCAATGCTCAATATCTGTGCGTGGATACTGCTTTTTTCAAGCATAATGCCGTTTCTGTCAAAGCTTGAAAAAATCAACTCCGCCTTCGGTGTTCTTGTTGTTTTATCCGAGGTCACGGGCGGCTGTTCCTATGCCGCAAAT
>JAXJRE010000031.1:0-3962 GCA_036310785.1 Acutalibacteraceae bacterium | reverse complement strand
CAGAAGAAGATGGGCTACAATGCGGCTAAACAGCTTCTTCACAATCTCGGAATGACCGACGATATTGACGTTGAAGAAAACGAACTTGAAATCTGGCATAATTTTTAATAACGGAGGATAATTTACAATGTTTAAAGTAGGAGTAGATCTCGGAGGAACAAACATCGCAGTAGGCGTTGTTGACGAAAAATATAATATTGTCGGCAAGGGCAAGGTTAAAACAAACGCACCCCGTCCGGCAGAGGAAATATTTGCGGACATCAAAAAGGCGATTGATCTTGCCGTTGAGGACGCAGGAATCACAATGGACGAGGTTGAAAGCGTAGGAGTCGGAACTCCCGGCTCGGTAAATCAGGACACAGGCATGATCGAGTTTTCAAACAATCTCGCCTTTAACAACGTGCCTGCAAAAAATATGCTTGAGGAGCTTACAGGCAAGCCCTGCTACTTTGAAAATGACGCAAATGCCGCCGCTCTCGGTGAGGCCTATGCAGGAGCAGGTCACGGAGCAAAGAACTTTGTTGCCGTTACTCTCGGCACGGGAGTCGGAAGCGGAATTATCGTTGACGGCAAGGTTGTCAGCGGAATCAACTTTGCAGGCGGCGAGATGGGACACACGGTAATCGTAGTTGACGGTAAGCAGTGCAACTGCGGCAGAAAAGGCTGCTGGGAGCAGTATGCTTCGGCTACGGCACTTATCTCTCAGACAAAGGAGAAAATGACCGAATGTCCCGACAGCAAGATGTGGGAGCTTTGCGGCGGCGATATCAACAAGGTAAGCGGCAGAACAGCCTTCAACGCCATGTACGAGGGCGATAAGGCAGGTAAAGAGGTAGTTGATAAGTACATTGCCTATGTTTCGGTCGGTATCACAAATATAGTAAATACCTTCCAGCCGGAGATCGTTTGTATCGGCGGCGGAATAAGCAACGAGGGTGACAACCTCCTTGATCCGATCAGGAAGTTTGTCGCAGGTGAAAGATACAGCAAGTATGCCAAGAAGCAGACGGAGATCTGCAAGGCTGTACTCGGCAATGACGCAGGCATTATCGGCGCGGCATTGCTCGGATAATAATTTAAGGGAGACATTATGAGCTTCGATAAGATTTACGATTATGCAAAAAGCATAGGCTGTCAGGCACAGCGTGACGTTCCGATGAGCAAATATACCACATTCCGAATCGGCGGAAATGCGGCTGTCATGCTCACTCCGACAGCCGATGAACAGCTTGCTTCAATCATTAAGAAGTGTAAAGAAGAAAATATCAAGCCCTTCATAATCGGCAACGGAAGCAATATGCTGATTTCGGACAACGGACTTGACACGGTGGTAATCAATATGTGCCGTCCCGAGCCGAAAATAGAGCTTGTGAACGGAGATACCGTCGTCTGTGACGCAGGGGCAACAATGAGCAAGGTCTGCAATTTTGCCCTTGAAAACGGACTGACGGGACTGGAATTTGCTTTCGGTATTCCGGGAAGTGCGGGCGGTGCGGCTTATATGAACGCAGGAGCCTACGGCGGCGAGATGAAGGATGTGCTTGTTGAGTGCAGGCACATCGACCGTGACGGAAACTTCGGCTCTTTAAATGGCGAGGAGCTTGGACTTGCGTACAGAACAAGCGCATATGAGCACAACGGATTTATTATCACAACGCTCGTTATGAAGCTCTCAAAGGGCAATAAGGACGAGATCAGAGCGAAGATGCAGGAGCTTTTACAGCGCAGAAAGGATAAACAGCCGCTTGAATATCCGAGCGCAGGAAGCACCTTTAAACGCCCGGAGGGCTATTTCGCAGGTGCGCTCATTGAGGAATGCGGACTCAAGGGCTATTCGGTCGGCGGTGCTCAGGTCAGCGAGAAGCACGCAGGCTTTGTTATCAACAAAGGCGACGCAACCGCCGAGGATGTGCTCAGTCTCATAAAATATATTCAGGATAAGGTTTTCAGCGAAAAGGGCGTAATGCTTGAGCCTGAGGTCAGGCTGATTGAAGAATAAAGGAAGGGAAATTACTATGGATTTGTTGATTGTTACCGGAATGTCCGGAGCAGGAAAATCTGCCGTCGTTGACGCACTTGAAGATCTCGGCTATTTCTGCGCCGATAATCTTCCGCCTGCAATTATTCCGACTATCGCTCAGTTCGTCAACAAGACAGATAACACTCAGAAGATTGCCACGGTTACGGATATCCGTGTCGGTGAGAAGATGTTCAATGAGTTTTCCAATGTTCTGAAAAACCTTGATGATATGGATTACAGCTATAAGCTTCTGTTTGTTGACGCGTCCGATGACGTGCTTGTCAGAAGATATAAGGAAACAAGGAGAAAGCATCCGCTCCTTGACAAGTGCGACGGCTCGCTTGAAGCCGCAATCGCCATGGAGAGGGAAAAGCTTTTAAATTACAGAATAAGATCCGACTATATCATTGACACATCGAAGTCGAGCGTTTCAGAGTGTAAGCAGAGGGTGAACGAGCTTTTTCTCGACGATCCCGACAGTGCTCTGAGGATCCGCTGTATGTCGTTCGGCTTCAAGTACGGTATTCCCAACGACGCAGACCTTGTTTTTGATGTCCGATGTCTGCCGAATCCGTTCTATGTTCCGTCAATGAAATACAGAACGGGACTTGAAAAGGACGTAAGCGATTATGTTATGAATTCCGAACATTCCGTCAATGTTCTCAACAAGCTGAACGATCTTATCGACTATATGGTTCCTCTTTACATAGAGGAGGGCAAGAGTCAGCTTGTTATCGCAATCGGCTGTACGGGCGGCAGACACCGTTCCGTATGCTTTGCGGAGAAAATCCGTGACAACCTTTTGTCGCTCGGATATAATGTCAGCGTCAAGCACAGAGATATTGAAAAATAACGGGAGAGTAAACCTATGTCTTTCACCGCAGAAGTGAAAAGTGAATTGTCGAAGCTTGAATTTCCGTCGGAATACTGCAAGCGTTCTTTTGCATACGGTTTTTTGCTCTACGGCAAGAGCTTCACGGCGAGGTCGGTAAGCTGTGCAACGGATTATGCCGAGGTTATGGATGTCTTTGAAAGAACAGTCAGGGGAACGGCAGAGGTTGAAGTCTCCGTCAGCAGGCTGAAAAGCGGTAAATATAAGCTGAGAGTTCCGTCCGCCGAGGATCGGAAAAGGCTGATTGAATATTTCGATCATTCCGTTGACTCCGTTTCGCTGAGGATAAACAGGGGAGTTTTAGAGGACGACGATTGCTACGGTGCGTTTCTCAGAGGTGTTTTTCTTTCCTGCGGCTCAATAGCCGATCCGAACAAGGGATACCATATGGAATTTGTTGTTCCTTACCGCAATTTGAGTCTTGATCTGCTGAAAATTCTGACGGATTACGGCTTGAAGGCAAAGCATATTATCAGGAAATATGCCCACGTTGTCTACCTCAAGGACAGCGAAAGCATTGAGGATCTGCTGACGTTGATGGGCGCGGTGAACTCAAGCCTTGAGCTTATGGGAATCAAAATTCAGAAAGATGTCAGGAATAAGATAAACAGGCAGATGAACTTTGAATCTGCCAATATGAGCCGCTCGATCGAGGCAGGACTTGCTCAGGTCGAAGCGATAGAAATAATTGAAAAAAAGCAGGGGCTTGATTCTCTCTCCGACGAGCTAAAAGAGGTCGCAATTCTGAGAAAGGAAAACCCCGATATGTCACTTAAACAGCTCGGAGAAAATCTGAGCGTGCCGATCTCACGTTCAGGAGTCAATCACAGGCTGATGAAAATTATGGAGATCGCAGATAAATACAGATAATCATACCGAAAAGGGGGCGGCGGCGTGTCAGGCTTTACTCATCTTCATCTGCATACGGAATACAGTCTGCTTGACGGAGCATGCCGTCTTGACGATCTGCTCGACAGAGCGGTTGAGCTTGGTATGCACTCAATAGCGATAACCGACCACGGCGTTATGTACGGCGCTGTGGATTTTTAT
>JAXJRE010000030.1:0-2364 GCA_036310785.1 Acutalibacteraceae bacterium | reverse complement strand
TATTAAAACTTCCTTTCAAATAATCACGAAAAATCAGCCTGCAGGCCAGGCAAATTCACGGCCACCCATAAGGTGAAAATGCAGGTGTTTAACAGTCTGACCTGCTATATCGCCGCAGTTGTTGACGATACGGAAGCCGTCGTCAAGTCCCTCCTGCTTTGCGATTTTTGCGGCAACCTCAAAGATATGCGAAATAACCGAGCTGTTTCTCTCGTCGATCTCTGCCGCAGACTTAATATGCTGTTTGGGAATAATAAGAATATGAGTCGGTGCCTGAGGCGCAATGTCACGAAAAGCAAAGACAGTATCGTCCTCATAAACCTTGTTTGACGGGATTTCACCGTTGATTATTTTACAAAAAAGACAATCCATAATCACAATCTCCTTTTATTTCACAAGGGATTCAACAATTCCGCTGACTGCGGCAATCGCCTCGTCAACCTTTGTAATATCCTTAGCTCCTGCCATTGCAAAATCGGGCTTTCCGCCGCCGTTACCGCCTGCAATTTTCGCAACGGAACGGACAACGTCGCCTGCCTTAACTCCGCATTTGACCGCATCGGGCGCACAGCAAGCCGCAAAGTTCACAGAGCCTTTGTCCTTGTTGAAAGCGGCAAATACCGCAACAACATTATCTCCCTCGGCCTTAGCCTTGTCGGAAAGCTGACGAAGCTCGTCAACAGTAACTTCGCCTGCGTTAGCGGCAATGACCTTGAGAGCACCGACAGAAACGGCATTGTCAAAGAGGTTGCCCGAACGCATCTCGGTAAGCTGAGCGGTAAGTGCTTCAATCTCTCTGTCCTTCTCTTTAAGCTCGTTTGAGAGCGAAGCCGCTTTCTTTTCGATATCGGCAGGATTGCTGACCTTCAGAGCCGCCGCCGTACCGAAAATCTTTGAGTTGAGAGAGTCGATATATCCGAGAACACCCGTGCCGGTAACAGCCTCAATTCGTCTTACCCCTGCGGCAACGGAGGATTCTGAAATAATCTTGAACAATCCGAGCTTACCTGTATTGGAAACATGAGTACCTCCGCAAAGCTCGGTTGAGAAATCGCCTGCTTTAACAACACGGACAACATCGCCGTACTTTTCACCGAACAGAGCCATTGCACCTGTTTTCTTCGCTTCTTCAATAGGCATTTCCGTCATTGTGACATTTTCGGCGGAAAGAATTATATTGTTAACTTCGTTTTCAACGGTTTTAAGCTCATCCGAGGTCAAAGCAGAAAAATGCGAGAAATCAAAACGAACTGTATTTTCATTGACAAGCTGACCTGCCTGCTCAACGTGAGAGCCGAGAGTGTTTCTCAAAGCCGCCTGAAGAAGATGAGCCGCAGTATGATTTCTTGCGATCGCCTTTCTTCTGTCCGCATTGATAGCGGTCTTTATATTGTCGCCCGTCTTGGCATTGTCGCCGTCAATAATTCTGCCGTAGTGGAGAAATACGCCGTCGTTGGTCTTGGTGGTGTTTTCGACCTCAAAGGTGAAGCCGTCACCGTAAATATATCCCGTGTCTCCGACCTGTCCGCCGCTCTCGGCATAGAAAGTAGTTTTGTCCGTAACGAGGAAAGAGTCTGCACCGTTTTCGAGTACATCGCATCTGATACCGTCTGTGATGAAAGCAATAATTTTACCCTCTGTTTCAAATGCGTCATAGCCTGCAAAATCGGTCTTTTCAAGTCCCTTTGTGACAACGCCCGTATCGTTCCAGCCCTCTGCACCAGCGCCCTTATGAGCGTCACGGGATCTCTTTCGCTGAACAAGGACAAGCTCCTTAAATTTCTCCTCGTCAACGGTCATTCCCTTTTCCTCAAGAATTTCCTTGGTGAGGTCGATCGGGAATCCGAAGGTATCCTGAAGCTTGAACGCATCCTCTGCGCTGAGCTGATTTGAGCTTGAATTTTCAATCATTTTTGCAAGAACGTCAAGACCGGCGTCAATCGTTCTGTTGAAGCTCTCCTCCTCGGTCGAAATAACGTTGACGATAAAGTCACGCTTTTCAACAAGGTTGGGATAAGCGTTTTTGTTCTCATTGATAACAGTGTCGGCAACCTCCGAGAGGAAAGGACGGTTGACTCCGAGCAGTCTGCCGTGTCTTGCGGCACGTCTGAGCAGACGGCGCAGAACATAGCCTCTGCCGCTGTTGGACGGCATAACACCGTCGCCGATCATAAATGTTGTTGATCGGATGTGATCCGTAATAACACGAAGCGAAACATCGCTTTTTTCGTCGGCGTGATATTCTACGCCCGAAATCTTCGCAATGTGCTTCATAATATTCTGAATTGTATCGACCTCAAAGAGGTTGTCAACTCCCTGAGCGATACAGGCAAGTCTTTCAAGTCCCATACCTGTATCAATATT
>JAXJRE010000029.1:0-7506 GCA_036310785.1 Acutalibacteraceae bacterium | reverse complement strand
GAAATTTCCCTGTACCGTCTGCGGTAAAGCGGAACAAAACGCAGTATCATTGAAACGACGAGAGCTCCTTTTGGCAGTATTCTGCCGAAAATGTGCATAAACTTGTCCTCGGTCACAACCTCATTGAAGCAGAAAAACCATTGTATTACCGAAACAGCCATAAGACCTGTTGACAATCCCGTGACGAGAGCTTCAAAGGTGAAATTGTTGCCCGACGGCAGGACGAAAAGTGCAGTCACACCGTAGTGGTTGAAAAAAGCGTTGATTACCACAACAAACAGAAGCATCGGAAGAAGAAATCCGAAAACGGTTCTTCTTCCGACCTTGCCTGTCAGCTTTAAATAGTAAACGAGTGAAGCAAAAAAGGATACAAGGAGATAAACGGGATGCTTAAAGAGCATACCGAAAACGACCGTGCTTATGAAAAAAATGACGTTTATAAGCGGGTGATATCCCTTAAATCCTGAGTTCATATATTAACCGAACAGCTTCCTGAAAAAATTTGCAATGGCATTAAAAAACCTTTTGAAGAACGAAACTTTTTGCGTTTTGTTCTTCAGAGCGAACAAGTATCCCGAATCGTTTTTATAGAACAGAGTACCGTTTTCATCGGCGACGACAGAGCTTACGCAGTAGCCACGCTGACCGTCAGCCGGAGTGTAAAGCTCCTGACTTTCAGCCTTAGTCTGACCTGCCGAGTCCGTAAACATCGTTATTCCGCCCGGATTGTTATTGTAAGCGATGTAAATATTGACCTTGCCTGTGTCCTTGAGGTAAGCGTCGCTGAGCAGGAAATTCCCCTGAGGATAGCCTTGAGTTTGCGCCGAATAGATGAGCGTGAGCTTTTCGGCGTCAATGACCTTGAAATAACCTTTGCCGAAGCCCGAGCCCTGAACACCGAGGTAAAGCCTGCCGTTATAAATGAGGGGAGTTGAGGTCGAAGCACCGCCGAGGGCAAGACGCTTGAGCGAAGAATCGTTGAATGTTCCGTTTGAGTTTACAGCAACGCTGTAAAGATTGCCTGACTTTGTCGTGAAATAGAGCCTGCCGTTTGAATATGTGAGAGAAGAACGCTGATCGCCGACGATCGGGAGGGTGTCAACAAGCGTTCCGCTCTTTTTGTTCAGCGAAACAACCTTGGAGGCTCTGTCGAAATAGACCGTGCCGTCGTCACAGCCGAAGAAAACATTATCTCCGACAACGGCACAGCCTGCCCAATAGAAGCCGCCGAGACTTTTGTAAGTCCAGACCGCCTGCTTTGATTCGTGAGTTGATTTCGTGTCCTCGTCCTTTGTGTTGATGCAGACATAGTTTGCGTACCTGTCCTCATCGTTCCAGAAACCCGTGTATATACAGCCGTTGTCATAGGTGATCGGAGTGAGCGACTGACCGCCGAGAGAATCGGTATAAACCCACATTGACTTCATCGTTTTGTAGTTAAAGGCTTGGATTTTCGCGTTGTCAAGCGGACAGTAGATCACGCCGTCCGCATAAAGCGGTGCGGTGTTGCCGAAACTCGGCATATCTGCCATATCTGCGGATTTCAGAGTTTTTCCCGTTTCGGCATCGAGCTTCAGAAGCTTTTTGTTGCTCATAACAAGCAATGTGTCGCCCACAACGGTCTGCTCGCTTGGAGCGTCCTTATACGAATTGCCGAACCTGACAGACCACGCAAGTTCTGTTTCCGATGCCACAGACGGCGTTTTTGAAGAAACGGTCTGAGAGTCGGAAACATATATTGCGGCAAACGCCTGAACGGGAGAGATCAGAAAAAGAACGCAAAGAATTATGCTGAAAAAATTTTTTATTTTCATTGATTATCACACCCTGTTAAAATATTGAATGAATCAGATTTGCAAGGAAACTGAATACGGCTTTGAAGGCTCTGACTATCCAAAGCTCTGTTTTCGCAGTAACAGTAACCGAGGAAAAAACCGTTATCGTCGGAGCTTCTTCGCTGTCGGCTGTCCTGACAGCGACAAGGGTATATTCGCCCTCCTCGGTCAGCCTGATTTCCAGGTTTCCGTTTCTGTCGGTTGTTCCGAGCTTTTCGAGCTTGCCGTTTTCGTAAAGATATATATCAACGTTTTTAAGGTTTTCAAGATATTTTTCGTTGATAACCTCCTCCGTTTCAAGTCCGTGTTCCATCAGCGAATAGCCCTTGATATTCACCTTGAGCTTTTTGCCTGCGGCAACAGTGTAGCTGTCACAATCGAATTTCGCAAACATATCGCTGTAATACCTTGTGTCCTGATAAGCGTAGAAGGTTACGCTGTCGCCCTCGGTAACGGTTGCCGTGTCGCAGGAATAGCCTGTCGGAACTCCGTAATCAGGGCTTGCTATACCGTCATTCGGCATTGTGCCGTTTACAAGAAAGCCGAAGCTTGCTCCGCCCTGAGAAAAGGCTCTGAGCATAAATCCGCTCTGCATAACGAGATAATTCTCCGCTGTGCTTCGTGTGAATGAACTGCCGTAAATCTGCTTATGAGCGGCAACAATTACATCAAATACAGTCACGCCGTCAACGGATTTGCCGTTGTGATCGGTTGAGGCGACGTTATAGCCGTATGCTTTCGCCGTTCCCGATCTGACCGAAAAGGCTTCGGGAAGAATGAAATTCGTTCCGTCACAAACGCTGAACGTTACGGTGACGGTCTCGCTTTCGCTGTCGGGAAGCACCTTGACCGTACATTCGGCCGTCTGTCCCGACCGAGTGCTTGCCGTGATGATTGCCGTTCCCTCACCGACCGCAAAGACCGTTCCGTTGTCGCTGACATAAGCGACGTTTTCGTCGGAGGTTGACCATATTACATCGGAAAGATTTGCCGTTATTTGTTTGCTGTCAAGCCGTGTAAGCTCAATTTCGTTATCCGAAATGCTAAGCTCAGTTTCGGGAAGTGCCGAGCTGATGTCGAGCATAAATATCTGCGGCTCACCGTCACCCGACTGAACAATGATTCTGACAAGTCCCTTTTCGGGAGCTTCGGCAAACTTTTTCTCCGAGGTTCTTTCGTTGTTGATGTATACGTTTGCGCTGTCGGCGGCGACCTTAATATCCACACCGTTTTCAAGACCTTCGAGCTTGCAGAAATTGTTGCCGTCAAAAACAACTTTTTGTCCGTTTACGGTTATCTCAACATTTGCTTTGCTGTTGATGAAGTCCTCCTCATCGGCAAGGGTGAATTTGCTGATTTCGGTCGATTTTTCGCCGAAAACACCGCTGTCGATGAAAGTCGCTGTCTGCACCTTGACGTATTTTATCCGGTCAAGGCGCACGGGCATACCGTCCCCGTCAACCGCCCATGAGATGTCGAACTGACCGTCCGATCCGTTCTGCGAGGGGTTTTCAATATAAGGATTTGATACCGCCTCGGCAGAAGATTTATTGAGTGCGTCAACATAGCCGAACGAGGTGGAAATACCGTTTGACGGTGATGACGTGAGATTTTTCCTGAGCAGTACTCCGGAAAGGGTGACGCTGTTTTCATCAAAATCTACTGTTGTGTAGACTTCCTTGCTCGGGTAAGGAGAGCGTGCGCCTACATTACCGCTCTCGCCGAGACTGTCGGTGTATGTCGATGTGTTCGTCTGCATATTATGATAAGTTACGCTGTAATCCCAGACGGTTTCGTCCTCATAGTGCTCACTGCCTGCAAGAGCATACCAGTTGTTTCCGTCCTGAGATACCCAGACCTGACCCGGTTCTTGAGTTGTAAATGCTCCGTTAAAAGCGTTGCCCGAAATAGTGAAATCAATTCCGTATCGGTGAGAGGAGCTGTTGTCTATTTCCTGATTGAATTCATAAATAACATAACCGCCGAAGTTTCCGAGCGAGGCGACCGCACCGCCGGAGGAAAGAGTATTTTCCATCTCCGACGTACTTCCGTAGGTAGGGTTGTTGGTGTACTGGCTCGGTGCGGCAATGTATTCCTTAACCTTTGCGTCAATCGCATCGGCGGCGGAAAAACCGAGCGTTACCGAGGAAAGCGTAAGTATGATTGTAACAATGAAAGCGATTGATTTTTTAAGCATTGGTTTGATCTCCTTTTCTGCGAGCCTTTGCACGCTGACGTTTTTCGTAATTTTGCTGTTTGCGCTGAGACTGTTTTGACTCTTTCAGACCTGCGGCCTCAAGTGCCCACGGCCACGGACCGAAAAATCCCTTGATCCGATTGACGTCATCGGGCGAAAAATCGCTTTTTTTCGGCAAGCGTTGTTCTTTTTTTGCAACAGTCCTGAGAAGCTCAAGATAGTCTTCTCTGTTTTTTTTTCTGACATAAAAAAACCGTCCTTTCTCGGACGGGAAAAGACATATAGACCGCACCCGCTTTTGCGGATACAGCTTTCGTTTCTTTCCTGCCCAAAGATTATTATTACGGTATATCAGGTAATCCGACTTATGAATTGCTTCAATCACGGTAATGGCTGTTGCGACGGAATTTCACCGAACTTCCCTCTGATATGCTTTTGAGAAATAATAACATTTTATTGATTGAATGTCAACGGAATCAGATGAAAAATCAATAAAGTTGACAAGCAAAATAAATATTGTATAATTAAACAGTAAACTTTTTTAAGCTGGTGAAATGATGAAAAAGGAAAGGATATTTTTTTGGACGGTTATTGCCGCAGAGATGGTTGCGGCGGTTTTGCCGCTCGTTGTTTTTTCGGGATTATATTCTTTTGCAATAACGGCTGTGGTTGCGCTTGAGCTTTTGGCCGCAACGGCTGTGCTTTTCCATGCCGAGAGTTATGAAAATCAGCTTGAACTGCTGCTGCTCCCTGTCATCGTCTCCCCGATAGTCACGTCGCTGTGGAACTCTTGGGCGGCGGCGACCGTTGTGCCTGTGATTGCGGCGGTGACGGTTTTGGCTGTTACCGTTGTGCGGAGCGTGTTCATAAAAGCGGAAAAAAGCGATGCCGAAAGCGAGGATAAATCGGAGCTTTATGCCGAACGATCAGTCCTGCTCATTGTTCCTCATCAGGACGACGATATCAATCTGATGGGCGGAATTATCGAAGAATATATCAGTTACAACAGCGATATAAAAATATGTTTTTACACCAACGGAGATTTTGAAAATGACGCTCAGGTTCGTCTCTCAGAGAGCCTGAGGGTTGCCGATTATTACGGAATACCGCAGGAAAACATCATTTTTATGGGCTACGGCGACAGGTGGAACGATGAGGACGGACACATTTACACCGCTCCGAACGGTAAAGTGATTCCGTCTGCTTCGGGCAATACCAAGACCTATGCTTTGCCCGATCATCCCGCATTTAACGATGGAGCGGAATACAGACGGGAAAATGTTGTTGAGGATATGAAAAATATAATTGAGACATACCGCCCGACCGATATTTTCTGTGTGGATTATGACTGTCACAAGGATCATATCGCCTGTTCGCTGTTCTTTGAGGAGGCACTGGTTGAAATTCTCAAGGAAAACGAAAACTACCGTCCGAATGTATATAAGGGCTTTGCATATGAGACGGCTTTCTTTTCGGGCAGGGATTTCTTCGGGCTGAACATTTCTTCAACCGTCAACGAAAGACGCACCGCTTATATGAAAAAGTGGGTTAATTTCAATCATCACGACCGTATCAGATTTCCTGTTGCAAAAAAAGCGGCAACAAGATTTATCGAAAACAGCTCGGTGTATAAGTCTCTCTCGTTTTACGCTTCGCAGCAGGCGACCGACTATGCCGACTCGATAATAAACGGTGACAAGATCTTCTGGCACAGGAGGACGGACAGCGTTTTGTACGATGCAAAAATCTCTGCAAGCTCAGGCGATGCGGCTGTTCTCAATGACTTCAAGCTGTTTGATACGGAGCACATTCCCGATTTTCCGATGTCGGTGATAAAAGGTGTATGCGTTCCCGATTTCGACATCATGCCGAGAAAGGGAATATGGTTGCCGAACGGGGAGGACGGGGAAAAGACAGCTTTTGTCGAGCTTGCAAAACCGACGGATATCAAAGAGATTTATCTTTATGACAGCCCGTCACGCTCCGATAATATTGTAAATGCCGAAATAAGGTTTGACAACGGCACCACGGTTGAGACCGGACCGCTCAATCCCGACGGCTCCGCAACCGTGATAAGCACAGAGCAAAAGGGTGTTTCGTCATTTACCGTGAAGATAACCGATTGGGACGGAGAAAATCCCGGACTTACGGAGATTGAAGCCTTTGAAACGGCAGGGGAAGGTCTGCCCGAATTTATCAAGCTGACAGATGACATTGAAAACTTTATTTACGACTATGTAATTGAAAAGGGTGACAGAGCAAAGCTCTCCGTTTATTTCTGCGGAATATCCGAACAGGACAGAGCGAGCATTTCTGTTTCCTGCGACAATGAGAAATGCACGGCAGAACTGAGCGGTGATGTGATTGAAGTTTACTGTCCGTCGGGTGAAAGCTGTAATGTGACCGTCAAAACGGAAAACGGACTGTCTGACAGGGCGAGGATATCAAATCCCAAGAACAAAAAGCTTCTGAAAAATGCGATCACTTTCGACAAGTATTATTACAAAGTATTGCGTGTCCACATTCAGAAAAAGTATTACAAGCAAATGGCTTTGTATTTCTATGACAGGCTCATGTGGTCGCTGAAAAGAAGATGATTAACTTTTCAACATTGACAAGAAATGAGTTTTAAGCTATAATAGCTCCATTGTTTTGAAACGAGGTGAAAAAATGTTTGATTCAATGCTTCTTTTTATTTTGGACGTAATTGACCTTTTGAAAGTAGTGTTCTCATTGTTAGGCACATTAAGTTGACAATCGAATTATAATTTAGTATAATTTTTCAAGGAAATGCAATTTGCATTTCCTTGAATTTGTCTTTATGTGGTGGTAATTATGAAAATAAGCAGAAAAATAATTGCTGTTCTGACAGCAATTTCCCTTTGTTTTCTGATGTTATCCGTTTTTGCGAGTGCGGAAGAAGACGAGCTGAACTATCTCGTCATCGGCGATTCGATTGCCGAGGGCTTCGGCTTGAAAAATCCCGAAGAAGCCTGCTACGGCAGAATTATTGCCGATACAAACGGCTACGATTATATCAATGCCGGAGTAATGGGAAGAAACAGCGACCGCCTTTACAAGTACCTTACCATGGACGGAGAGTACATGAGAAAGGTAGTGTGGGCGGATATCATCAGCGTTTCCATCGGCGGAAACGACTTTCTGCTCGACAATGCGGCTTTACTGCTTGCGCAGGGAATTATTCTCAACGATTACACACGCTTTGACGAGATCGGAGAGACTTTCTACGAGAATTTCTCCAAGAGTATGGATCAGATACACTACCTGAATCCAGATGCAATAATACTTATACAGACTCTTTACACCTCATGGACTTTCGACTATGTTAAAAAGCCGTATAAGCAGGCGGCAAAACGGATCAACGACGCTATCGAAAAATATTGCGCCGAAAATCCGGAAAATATTTATATAGTTGACGTTGAGCCGGCGTTTGACGGACACAGCGAATACATT
>JAXJRE010000028.1:0-6878 GCA_036310785.1 Acutalibacteraceae bacterium | reverse complement strand
TATCCGAAGCGTACAAGTCTGTGCACTCAATATGATTGAACCGCCGTGTACCGAACGGTACGCACGGTGGTGTGAGAGGTCGGCTACTCAACTAATGGGTAGCCTCCTACTCGATTTATATTTACTTTGTAAGCAGCACACGGCAAGCCTTGAGCGTCTGCGCACCTGCAAGACCGTCAACGGTGATGCCTGCGGCTTTCTGCACCTGCTTGGTTGCGGTGGTTGTGCCTGCGCCGAAGATGTTGTTGTCGTCAACTCCCTGCGTGATGATCTTCTTTGCCTTGAGTGCGGCAAGTAACTGCTTGTAAGCGTAAACTGCAACGCCCTTGTCGCCCTCTTTAAGATATCCGCCGATGTCGGGTGCTTCAATCTTAGTAGTCGTGGTGGGTGTGGTGGGTGTTGCCGGCTTAGATGTGGACAACTTAACACCGAGATACTTCGCCACACCGTCAGCGATCGCATATCCAAACACCTTTCTTTTTGCTTCGGTGTTGATGATCTGAATGTCCGTCTTATTGTCAATAAATGCACATTCAACAAGCACCGCAGGAGCGTTCGGCTGCCTTATCATACCGTAATAATCATTGCCGTTACTGTCGAGCCTTGTTTTTATTCCTCTTGTGTTCTGTCCTATTGCCGACATAGCGTCAACAATCGACTGTGCGAGCTTCTTGCCGTTCGGTGAAACGTGCGAATAATAGACTTCTGAGCCGTCACCGCCGCCTGCGTTGATATGAATATCCATACAGACATCAGCATTGAACGCATTGGAAGCGGAAGCCTTGGAGTTAATCGAAGAATCGCAGTCTGTTGTTCGGCTGATCTTTGTCTCAATGCCGTACTGTTTCAATCGCTCATTACAGTATTTGCCGATCGACAGCGTAAGGTCTTTCTCTTTGAAGCCGTTGCCGACTGCCCCGGGATCAGAGCCGCCGTGTCCTATGCCAACATATACTCTTTTAGCCATTCTCAGCACCCCCATTCAGAATGTTGTCTGCGTCCTGCGCTTTCTTCGTGAAGCTGTTGTTCTTCCACCACGCCCATATTGAGCCGATAACCGTTAAGGCATAGGTAATATATTCCTGCCACTGATCGACGTCGATCGCTTCTGTCCTCTTGCCGAGGATAACGCAGAGCTGACTGATGAGAGCAAGAAGCAGAACAATGGTTCTCGCCCATGTCTGCACCGTTACGCCTTTGAGATTGATTTTCTTCATTATAATTCCTCCTTATTATTGGTGTCTTCCTGTGTTGGCAGCTTCATGACCTTATCGTGTAGCTGTGTCATTGTGCCGTTGCCGCCAAGTCCATGGTAAGCAATATACGCCTTATCATAGGCATCAACGGCATATATCGGAGCATAACCGCGTTCGATGTATTTCTCACCCGATCGAATAAGCTCCGCCCTGAGAAGAGACAGCATACCGTCCTTCATGCTGTTGCTCTCTTTTTTCTGCTTGCGAAGTCGTGCGAGTAATGCAGTAGCCACAACTCCGAGCAGAAATTCAACAATGTAATTGATAACGAGGTTCTTCATTCCGCACCTCATATCATGCCGAATATCTCGGCGAGTTTAATCAAAGCCGCAAAGATCGGAAGTACAACGTTGAATACGACCGCCGAGCCTGCAACGTATAAGAATGTGTCAATGATACTGTTACCTGTCAAAATAATTCCTCCTGTATTATAGATTATCAGTCAGCCGTGGCCGCTTTGTCGGCTTCTGTCGGCTGAATTTCCGTTTCTTCGACAACCTCGTCCGGCTCGTCAATCGGAACGGCGTGATACTTATTAAGCAAGGCCGAGAACTGCATCGGAATGCCGATCTGCAGCGTGCTGTATGTATTGTCGTTCTTCTTCCTGAGCTTGAAGCCCTCATACGGCTCAACAATGAGCGATTCGGTGCCGTTGTCATCGAATACCAGCACCGTTGCGTTATCAATCGGCTGTCTCTCATACTGCCTAATCATGAAATCACCACTCCCTTCAGGTTGGTCAAGACGCTCCACATAGTGAAGTCCGAATTCTTGTCAGAATATACATACAAGCCTGTCTGATCATCTATCGTGCAACGCCAGCTTGAGAGATATGACTTGACGAAAGTGCTGAATTTGATTGTTATCGGATCTTCTGCACCCGTGTAGTCTCTAACGCCATTGATAATTGACAGAAGAGTTCCCGGATCGTCGGTTGTTGCTTCGTATTTTTTTATGAGCGCAGGGCAGTACGACAAATCGAGGTCTCGACATATCGTCCCCGGCTTAAAACGTACATATCGCAGGGATTCGCAGTTACGAAACATTGAGCCGTAGTTCGTTCCTCGGCTCATATCAAGCGGAGTTCCTAATATTGCTTCAAGCTTCCTGCAGTTTAAAAAAAAATCTTTATAATAACCAGCACTATATTCGTCTCGATAGTTATTGCCTTCTTCTAAAGTTAATTCCACAAGGTTAAGCAGCGGTCCGTAGATATTGGAAAACATGGCATTACCGTAGGCAACACATTCAAATCCTGTTAGTTTTAACTTGCGAAGATTTTTTGAGCAATAACGTTGATTAAACATACTAACCTCGTTATAATGACACAATGTATCGCCCGAAGCCGAGACATCGAAGCCACATTCAACAACGGAATTGGATATCAGTGTACCATCACTGTATTTAGCGTTGGGCGTATATAAGTAAGGCAACTTGATTAGTATGTCATCTTCGTTTTCATCCTTATCAAGATTATAACCCCCCGTAATCAAGCTCGGAGCAGTTGTTGCCTGCCTGAATGCGTTTGTTAATTCTGAATATCCGGTCAGATCGACAATATCCTGCTCGGTCTTGATGGGAAGTTCATTGGTTACATCAATAAGCTCGTCCCATCCTGAGTTCTTGAAGTCCTCACCTGTAAGCTCAGAAACAACTCCTGCAAGCTCGGTGCGGTCGGTTTCCCTCTGCTCGGCTTTTGCCGTGTCGATTACGTTTACTCCGCTGTCGTCAAGCGCAGGATTGAGGTTGAATGTTGTTGGCTTCGACTTCCAGATCACACGGTCGTTATCCTTGAGTATGATCTGCATATTGAGTACACTGTCCGTCAATATCTCCTGCGGAAGATCGAAGCTGTTGTTATCCACGGTGTATGGGAAACTGCCGTATGCGTTGGTGAATACAAGGCTCATTTCATAGCCCTGCAAAGATTCAGGGAGAAGAAATACAAGCGTTGTTGCGTTCCTCTCCCCGGTTGTACCGATATTCGATTTTTCGGGGAATACTCCCCTCTGTTCGCTTACGGTGATTGTATTAATCATCTTCTACCACCTCGATAAACGGTTCAATCTTGATGATATCCTGCGCAGACAATTCAAGACTGCTGATGTCAATCGGCTTGGCTTCAAGCTCGACTTCCTGATTTAACAATTCCTCAAAATCTCGGGTGAAGCCCTCCATATCGTGGATATCATACTTGGTTTTATCCTCGCTGAGAGTGCCGTATTTCTCGCAGAGCTTGATACGCTCCCCCTCATATACGCTCATCTCGTTGTTTATAGCCTTGATGAGCTTAGCAAGGCGGTAGCTCTGCTTTACAGGTAACGTCCGTTCTCCAAGCCGTGATAAAATATCTCGGGCTGATAAGATTTGTATGAGTTTAACGTTCATTTTGTGCCTCCTTGTTACATCTCTCTATATAACTGACCTGTTGTTTCGTCAATATAAACTTTTTTCAATGTGTCAGTAGCGCTTGAAGTTGGTATCGAAGTGGCTCTAAGGTTTTTACAGCCTATTTCATCAGCTGATAAAATTCCAGTTCCGAGGTCAAAAAAATAATCAGTATTGGAGTTGAGGAGAGCCCTTGCGTTCAAAGTTGCCCCAACAAAAGTTTTCAGTTTTATATTTCCTATGAACGCCATATTGTCTGTTGTAGGACTAAGTAATGCTAAATACCAATAGTTTGCCATGTGGTCAACACCCCAACCAGCAGATGGCGGTCTAAGACCAACTTTTAGTACTGCATTGTTACTTCTTCCGCCTCTTAACTTTATTAAATCGTAACCTCGAACAGAGCATGAAAGCGTACCATATCTGTATTGATATGTATTACCGTTGACTGTTGAGCTTCCTGATATAAGATTATCTGTTCCTACCTCATAACTCATACTTTTATCGGAACCTAAAGAGATAACTTGAGGAATCAGTCCCTCACCATTGGTCGTTGTCGCTCCGATATAATCAAAGGTTAAAATATACGTTTGCGTCTCTTCGACAGAATCAATATTTGCGATTGTAACAACATTTGCGGAACTATTATGGCAAAACCAATTATTAGAGTTATTCCAAAACAATGGTTTTAAAGCAGGAATATTTGACATTACAGATACTGCCGCCTTCGCATTTAACATACCTGTTTCTGAGCCTGTATAGTTTCTCAACCTCCAAATATCAACATCATTTGCATCAATGACTTTGCCGTTTTTTATCGTCTCCATATGTATGAAAGATTTGACCCGATAAACAGCTCAAGGCTTGTTCATCATTACATAACAAATATGTGTGACAAAGCATATGACAATCTGCCGTATTGGCTCCTGCTTCCGAACAAGAAGCCTGCCGAGGCGGCTCATTGCCGCGTTGACGATGCGGAGCTTGTCGGCTCGTGGTATGAGGGACTTACAAGCGCAATGCGTATGCTCGGAACGGAGGACGGCGATGAAGTAAAGCAATCCCTGCGCCGCCATCTTATGAAATCATGGGGAGAACACGGACTGCGTTTCTGTGAGAAATATCCGTGGACTCACACCGTTCATTCTTCATTTCACGAGATGGGATACATTCTTCCTGCGCTTAATATGATTACCGAGGAATATCCCGATGACGAGGAGGCCGAAAGACGTACCGCAGAGCTTGTAAGGGGTATGCGTTCGCTTGTTATTGAGCGCAAGGTGCGTACCTTCTGGTCGGGTGATTTTGACGAGGAAGAACCGATTTACGAATTTCCGAACGATGTTTATTTAAAGGACGGCGGCTTTGACCTTACACGTCATACAGGCCGAGGAGAACAGGCTATCAGAAATGCCGTTTCGCTTCAGGCACTTGTGCGCCGCTATGAATTAAAGGGCGACGAGGTTGCGCTTGACCTTGCAAGAGGAATGGCGAACTACGTTCTCGGCACTGCAAAATATTTCAACTACAAAATGGAATTCTTCGGTCACGTCCATTCGGCAATGTGGTTTGCCTGCGGTATCGTAAAGCTCGGCAGGCTGACAAACGATGAAGAATACATCAAACAAGGCAAGGCAATTTATGATTATGTCCGCTCGCTTTCTTCCGACTTCGGCTGGGTACCCGAATACGCACAATGGCATCCCGTTGAGGAGGAGCATTGCGAAACCTGCTGTATCAGGGATATGATAATCTGTGCCGATGAGCTTATCAAGTGCGGATATGATGAATACTGGAACGATATGAACCTGTTTGCACGCAATCAGCTCATGGAAAATCAGGTCAAGTACACGGGCTATGTCGAGTGTGATAACTCAAAGCCCGACGGTGACGGAATTACATATCACGATATCGACAAGCGCATGGTCGGCGGATTTACCGGCGGAAGTGAACCGAACTCAATCTCGCTCTCACGGTTCCGTTCAATCGCAGGCTGTTGTGTAGGTACTGCGCCCGTTGCGCTCAAAACCGTCTGGGACAATGCGATTAAGGAGGACGGCGGTGTTCTGACGGTCAACATTCCCTGCGATAAGGAAACCGATGAAATAAAAATGGAGTCGTTCATTCCCGATGAGGGAAAAATTCGTCTTACGGCAAAGGCTGAATGCAAAGCCGGATTCCGTAAATATGACTGGATGCGCAGTCCTGCCGTTACTCTCAACGGCAAACAGATTGACGGAATGTCCGCAGATTTGAAGGCAGGCGACGTGCTTGAGCTTACCTTTGATATCAGCACGGTCGAGAAAAAGGAAACCGTGCGTGGGGTGGAATTTACGGTTTATTGGCGTGGCTGTGATGTTGTTGATATGACGCCGAGAGGCGAGCACGTCAGACTTTATCAGAGAAATCTTGATGAGCCGAAATATTATCCGACTCCCGAAGATGTCGTTTATACAGGAGCGGCTAACTACGGTCCTACTCAGCAGAAAAAGTAAAAATTGCAGGAAAGGAAGCGTTATTATGAGAAAGAATTTTGGTGCAAAAACATACCTTTATCCTCAGCCTGTAATGATTATTGCAACCTACGGTGAGGACAGCACGCCGAACGCAATGAATGCGGCATGGGGCGGAATTGTCGGAAGTAACGAGATTATTTTTGACCTCGGTTCGCACAAGACAACCGAAAACATTCTCAAAACTAAGGCCTTTACCGTTGCGATCGGTGACGCAGAGCACGTTGTCGAATGTGACTATGTGGGAGTTATCTCGGCAAATAAAGCTCCCGACAAGATGGAGAAAGCAGGCTTCACGACAACAAAAAGTGAATTCGTAAACGCTCCGATAATCAACGAGCTTCCGCTTTGCCTTGAATGTGAGCTTATCAAGGTTATTGACGGAAATAAGTTCCTCGGCGAGATAAAGAATGTCAGCGCAGATGAAAAAATCCTTGACGCAGAGGGAAAAATCGACCTTGCAAAGTTTGCTCCGATCACATATGATCCTGCCAATCACGGCTATTACCGCCTCGGCGAAAAGGTCGGCGACGCTTTCTCGGACGGAAAGAAGCTTGTTTGATTTCAGCGAAAAAGTATAAAAAAATAATAATAAAGAAACAGAACGGGGCTGTCGCACTAAGCGAAGAACAAAAGAAACATTAAAAGACACGAATAATTCTAAATAAGAAGATGAAGGCTTGTATCGGTAAAATCCAATACAAGCCTCTCTGTTTAGTTT
>JAXJRE010000027.1:0-2645 GCA_036310785.1 Acutalibacteraceae bacterium | reverse complement strand
TTCCTTGAGGGCAAGTCGATCTCGACCGTTCTCACGACCGTTGTGCTGATGATGGTTGGTTATTTCCTGCGTTTCGCAGTTATCACGATCGCTATGTATTTTGCGATCTCGCTTGCAAACACACGTCATTTCCAGAAGCATTACCTGCTCTGGACGATAGTGTTTACGGTTGCAATTCTCTTTGCGGTTGCAAACATTTCCGAGATTATTTCGGGAAGAATAGTTTTCGGCCTTTCAATTGTCGGCAACAAGCTTTCGGTTATCACAAGCTTTGCCGAAGCCGGAATAGGAGCAAGCTATATTGATCTTGTTTCCATAATAGTCTACCTTCTTTTCGGAGTAGGTCTCTACTATGCGACATTCTATGTTATGAACAAGAAGGTCAATATCAGATAAATAAATTGATAAAGGAGATATCCCATTGAGCGGCTGGACAGACGAAAAAATCATCACGCTGATAAGGTCTAAGCTTAACGCCGACAGGTTCAACCACAGCCTTAATGTTGCCGACAGCGCAAAGGAGCTTGCACTCAGTTACGGTGCGGACGCGGACAAGGCTTACACGGCGGGACTTCTGCATGACGTGATGAAGAATGCCTCCCCGGAGGAACAGCTTGGGGTATTGAGCGAGGCGGGGATCGAGCTGATGCCCGTCGAGAGGGAAAACAAAAAGCTGTGGCACGCCATAGCCGGTGCGGCTTACGTTAAATTTGTAATGGGTATTGACGACCGTGATATAATCAGAGCGGTCAGATATCACACCACGGGCAGAGCCGGAATGAGCCTGCTCGAAAGAATTGTCTACCTTGCCGATTATATTTCCGCTGACAGGAATTATAACGGCGTGGAGGATATGCGAAGGCTTTGCAGATCGGATTCGGACGAGGCGATCCTTTATGCGCTGACGTTCGGAATCCCCGACCTTGTGTCAAAGGGACGTGTGATTCACCCCGACAGCATCGACCTTTACAACGAAGTTATTATTAAAAAGCAGGGAGGAAATGGTATATGACATCACTTGAAAAGGCAAAAAATATTGCTAAGATACTCGACAAGAAAAAGGCAATAGACATCATCGGAATCGAAACAAAAGAGCTGACGGTAATGTCAGACTATTTCGTCATTGCGAGCGGTACTTCCAACACTCATGTCCGTGCGCTTGCCGATGAGGTTGACGACGAGATGAAGAAGCTCGGCGTTGAGGTTGACCACATTGAGGGCAGGGCTACGGGCTGGATATTGCTCGACTATAACGATGTTCTGGTACACGTTTTCCAGCCGGAAAGCAGACAGTATTACAACATCGAGCGCCTCTGGAACGATGCGGCAAGGGTTGACCTTTCCGACGTTCTGACGGAGGACTAAAAAGCAGTTAAACACATCGGAGGATTATTGAAATGGGTTATGATTTTAAATCGGTTGAAAAAAAGTGGCAGGACAGATGGGAGGAATCGGGCGTTTTCCATGCGGTAGATTTTTCGGATAAGCCGAAATTCTATGCGCTCGTTGAGTTCCCCTATCCCAGCGGAGCAGGTATGCACGTCGGACACATCAAGGCTTATTCCGGCCTTGAGGTCGTTTCGAGAAAAAGAAGGATGCAGGGCTACAATGTTCTGTTCCCGATCGGCTTCGACGCATACGGTCTCCCGACCGAAAACTACGCTATAAAGACAGGTATTCACCCCCGTAAGGTCACGGATATGAATATCGAAAAGTTTTCGAGCCAGCTTAAAAGAGTAGGATTTTCCTTTGACTGGACCCGTGTTATTGACACAACTCAGGAGGATTACTACAAGTGGACCCAGTGGATATTCCTCAAAATGTTTGAACACGGTCTCGCTTTCAGAGACAAGACTCTTGTAAACTACTGCCCGTCATGTAAGGTTGTTCTCTCCAACGAGGACTCGCAGGGCGGCAAGTGCGATATCTGCCACAGCGATATCGTTCAGAAATCAAAGGACGTCTGGTATCTGCGTATCACGGAATATGCAGACAAGCTGCTTGAGGGACTTGACAGGGTTGATTATCTTCCTAATGTCAAGCTCCAGCAGAAAAACTGGATCGGCAAATCAACGGGCGCTTTCGTCGATTTCGATGTCAAAGGCTCGGATAACGAAAAGCTTAAAATATACACCACCCGTCCCGACACTCTTTTCGGAGTAACCTTTATGGTTATGGCTCCCGAGCATCCGATGATCGACAAATATGCCGACAGAATTGCCAATATGGACGAGATCACGGCTTACAGAAAAGAGTGCGCCAAAAAGACCGAGTTTGAAAGAACTCAGCTCGTCAAGGACAAAACGGGTGTCAAGATAGACGGACTTTCGGGAATTAACCCCGTCAACGGAAAGGAAATTCCGATCTACATTTCCGACTATGTTATGATGGGCTACGGTACGGGCGCAATTATGGCTGTTCCTGCTCACGATACCCGTGACTACGACTTTGCAAAGAAATTCGGCATCGACATCATCGAGGTTATCAAGGGCGGCGACATCTCCAAGGAGGCCTATACAGGTGAGGGCGAGTGCGTCAATTCGGGATTTCTTGACGGCATAAAGAACAAGAAAGAAGCCATTGACAAGATGGCTGATTACCTCAGCGAAAACGGAATCGGCGAAAAGGGTGTTCAGTACAAGATG
>JAXJRE010000026.1:0-18364 GCA_036310785.1 Acutalibacteraceae bacterium | reverse complement strand
GAATACTTGTCAAGAGTTTTTTAAACTCTGTTTTGCACAAAGTTTTTTGAAATTTTGAGTAAAAATTTCCGGTTTTTATAACAAAAAAATACTTGACAAAAATATAAAGCGATTGTTAAATAATTATCAAACTTAGGGTTTTCCACGGGCAAAAATGTGGAAAAATACGCAAAATCAACGTTTTCAAACCGAGTTATCCACACTTTCCACATAGTTTTCCACCGATTTTGGGAGAAACTCATAGTTTTCCACACTTCCACAGAAAACGTGGAAAAAGTTACAAGCTGTCGATTTCGGTCGTCTTTTATTCATTTTGTTTTGCATAAAAATGAACGGCTCTGACAACAATAAAATAGAAAAAACAAGCGAAAGCAGGGATAGTTTGATTAAGGGAGTAAACCATCAGGTCGTTGAGGTAACAAAACCGACCTGCGAATATTTTGAGCGTGTCATATTTTTTGTAAAACCTGAATTTTCTCAGGTCAGCGAGGGAACGCTGAGAGAGCGTGCAGGAAAGATTGCCGGCGAGACAGGCGCACCGCCGCCGACCAAGCTCAGAAGAAATCGATTGATTTTTGCATTGAAGCTCGTCGGAGCCGCACTTTGCGGAGCCGCCGCGGCATTGCTTGTCAGCAGGCTTCTGATGTGAAATAAGTAAATATTCAACTAACCTCTCCTAAAAAAGGAGAGGATTTTTTAAACAGTTATTTTTTTTGCCGATTTACAAAATTCTGCCATACAGCAGTTTTCACAGTCGGGACGTCTTGCGATGCAGACCGCTCTGCCGTGAAGCACACACCTGTGGCAGAAATCGTTGCTTTCCTCGGCAGGGAGCAGTTCTTTAAGCTGCATTTCGACCTTGAAGGGATCCTTTGTTTCAACAAGTCCGAGCAGATTGCTGATACGGATAAGGTGAGTGTCGGCAACAACGGCAGGCTTGCCGAAAATATCACCGCAGATGAGGTTTGCGGTTTTTCTGCCGACTCCGGGCAGAGAGGTCAAATCCTCGATGTTATCGGGCACCTTGCCGCCGAAATCGGAGATGATCTTCTTCGCCATTTCCACAAGATCCTTTGCCTTTGTGCGGTAAAAGCCGCAGGAGCGTATAAGCTCCTCAACATCGGCAACCTCAGCCTCGGCAAAGGCTTCAACCGTCGGATATTTTTTAAAAAGTGCGGGTGTGACAATGTTTACCCGTGCGTCGGTACACTGAGCGGAAAGCCTTGTTGCGGCAAGAAGCTGAAACTCGTCCGAATAATTAAGCGAACAAATCGCTTCGGGATATTCCTTTTTCAGAGCTTCAACCGCAGAAATTGCTCTTTGCTTTTTTGTCATACAATCACCCCTAAAGTCTATTCAATAATTATACTACATAATTTATCAAAAATAAAGTTTTTTCGGCAGAAAATACGGATACATAATTAAACATTGAAAAAAAGAATAATGTATGGTATTATATAAGCAATCTGTAAAGGGAGGTATATATATGAATAGGAATAAAATCATTGCTATATTGCTTATACTGGCTGTCGGTCTGTGTTCGATGACCGCCTGCGGAAACTCCGACACTCCGGGCGAGAAGAACGAAAAGCTGGTTTCCGAAACACCCGACGGAATCGGACTTGTTGATGAGAAGAACAAAACGACCGCTGAGGACGTCACCGCAATAACGGGAGCGACCGATCCGAACGGTAAGGTTGTTGACGCCACGGGAATAACGGACAAAGCAGGTCACAAGATCTATTCAACAGGTCAGAAGGACAGCTCGGGCAAGGTGATCTACACAACGGGCAAGAAGGATACGAAAGGAAACATTCTCTACACAAAGAATGAGCTTGACACCTTCGGAAATATAATCTACTATACGGGCAAGTACGATTCAAACGGAAAGCTTCAGCTTGAGCAGACGAACGAGATGCCCGACTACTCGTCAAACGAGAAGCCGACTACCAAGGTTTCTCCGACAGCGATTACAACCTCAACAACTCTCGGAATTAAAGATCCGTCAAATAAGAAGGTTGAGGACGCAAAGTGCGAATACACAAAGTATTTCGGCGGCTCAGGTCTTGACGCATTCAGGGACGTTATCGGCTGTAAGGACGGCGGATACGTTGCCGCGGGAATTTCAGGCTCAAAGGACGGCGATTACAAGGGTGTTTCAGGTGAGTGGGAAATTCAGCACACCTCGCTCGTAAAGTATTCGGCAGACGGCAAGGTTATGTGGAAATACATCGTCGGCGGCGACAATCAGATCAATTTCAACGATGTTATCGAGCTTAAAGACGGCACAATCGTTGCGGCAGGTCAGACTGCGGCTTCTTCGGGAGATATTGTAAAGAATGCAGGTTCGGTTTCCGCATTCATCGTTCGACTGAAAGAGGACGGAACTCTGATGTGGAAATATGTTTTCCCGTCCGACGAATCCTCTACGGGCGAATACATCAGCTCCCTTGCGGCAACTCCCGACGGCGGCTTTGTTGCAGGAGGTAAGGCGATATCCGAATCAGGCTTCTTCACCGGCACACGAAGCGGAGGAACAAAGGCTTTCATCTTCAAGTTTGATAAAAACTGCAACGTCAAGTGGAGAAAGATCCTCGAAGGCTCAAAGTCGAACAATTTCTCGGCTCTTGCGGTCAACAAGGACGGCGATATTTACGGTACCTGCGTAACGATGTCCTCTGACGGCGATTTCGGCAAGATTAAGTTCAAGACGATCCTCGCTTCAAATACCGTGCTTGTCAAGCTCAATAAAAAGGGCGACCTTGAGTGGGCAGAGTATCTTCAAGGCTCGGGCGACAGCGAATATAACACAATTTCGGCAACCGATGACGGCGGCTGTGTAGTCGGCGGAACATTCTCTATCTACAAGCGTGCCGACGGAATTTATTCAATGAATTACGGCAAGAAGGACGGCTATGTCCTCAGATATAATTCAAAAGGTCAGGTATTGTGGTCAAGGATAATCGGCGGAGCTTCCAATGATTCCGTAACGGGAATTGTCTGCGTTGAGGGCGGTTTTGCCGTTGTCGGACAGTCCGACTCCGCAACGGGCGATTTCCAGGGACACAAGGTAGGCGGCGGAACAGACGGTTATATCCTCTATCTTAACGATGAGGGCAAAACTACAGAAACCGTCCGTCTCAACGGTGCCGAGGACGAATCGGTGATGGATGTTGCCCTGCTTGACGACGGCTCGATAGCTATTGCAGGCTGGACAAAGAGCAGCGATCAGGCGTTCAACGGATCAAATGCAAAGAAACAGTATATGGGCTATGTCAGCAGATATACTGCGACGGTAAAATAATAATTTTGGGCTGTCGCATTAAACTTTTAAGGCAGTTTAATGTGGCAGTTTTTCTTTTTTTGAGGAGTTTTTATATGGAGCACAGAGAAATTTTTTCGGACGCAAGGTGGCTCAGCCCCAAAACCTCGCTTGACGCCGCTCTTTTCCGCACGGAGATCACTCTTGAAAATGAAGCGGAAAATGCGGAAATAACGATTTCCGGCTTGGGTTATTTTATTCTTTACATAAACGGTCAGAGAGTCGGTAAGGACGAGTTTGTCCCTGCGTATTCCGACTATCACGACAGACCGGATATGTGTCTTGAATATCCGCTGAACGACATCTGGTCGCACAGAATTTATGCGTTGAAATATGATGTAAAAAAATATCTGCAAAAGGGTAAAAATGTTATCGGAATTATGGTCGGCGGCGGAATGTATCATCAGAACGTCCGACACAGCGAGGGAAACGTAAACTACGGTGAAATCAAGGTGTGCTATAAGCTCAGCGTAGATTCCGAGGTCTTTTATTCAAACCGTAAAACCGTCAAATGCTCACCGGGCTTTTTCAGAAAATCCAACCTCTATTACGGCGAAACCCTCGATTTCACAGGCTTTGACCGAAAGTGGAACACCGTTGACGGCGACCTTGCCGACGGTGAAGAACCGCTTGAAATCACCGCTCCGAAGACGGAATACTATATCCAGGACTGCCCGACGGACAAGGTGATCGAAACCCTCAAGCCTGAGCTTGTCAAGGATTTCGGCGACTATTCGGTCTACAAAATCGAAAAAAATATTTCGGGTTATCCCGTTATTCGCTGTGACAGAGCAGGTGAAACCGTTGTAATGGAGTGCGCCGAGAATTTGTACGACGATCTGACGCTCAACAATATATCGGTCGGATATAATACGCAAAGGCAGATTGAAATTATAACAACTGACGGCGGCGAGCTTTTTCACCCGATTTTCTGTTGGTTCGGCTTCAGATACTTCACTCTGACGAACAATGCAAAGCCCGTCGAGGTCAGGGTTATCCATGCCGATGTTGATGTTATATCGGACTTTGAATGTAGTGACGAAACGCTGAACTGGTACTACAAAACCTTTGTGAACACTCAGCTTTCCAATATGCACGGCGGCGTGACCTCCGACTGTCCGCACCGTGAAAGGCTCGGTTATACGGGCGACGGTCAGCTTACCTGCAATGCGGTTATGACCGAGCTTGACGCCGAACGTTTTTACAGAAAATGGATTGCCGATATTTGGGACTGTCAGGACAAGTCCACGGGACACGTTCAGCATACCGCACCCTTTGCAGGCGGCGGCGGTGGTCCTGCCGGCTGGGGCGGTGCGATAATAAATGTTCCGTATCACTACTTCCGCCATTACGGCAACAGGGACGAGCTTGAAGCAATGTTCCCAAGCATGGAGAAGTTCGTTGAATATATGGAAAGCCGCTGTGAGGACGGTCTGATTGTCCGTGAGGAAAAGGACGGCTGGTGCCTCGGTGACTGGTGCGCTCCGGAAAAAATTCAAATCCCCGAACCGCTTGTCAATACGACTCTGTTCATCACTCAGCTTAAAAACCTGATCTACTGTGCAAAAGCACTCGGAAAGCCTTATGACAGGTACGAAAAGCTGATTGCGGATCACTCGGAAGCTGTGAACAGAAAATATTTTGATCCGTCAACGGGCGACTTCCTGAACGATATTCAGGGCGCAAATTCCTTTGCAGTTGACTGCGGTCTCGGCGACGAAAGAACGGTAAAAACTATAATTAAAAAGTACAGCGAAAAGACCGAATTTGACACAGGAATTTTCGGTACGGAGCTTGTTCTCCGTGTTCTCTACAATGAAGGCGCAGGCGACCTTGCGACGGCTCTGCTTGCAAACAAGGGCGAGGTATCGTTCGAGCATATGAGACAGGCAGGCGCAACTACTTTGTGGGAAAACTGGAACGGCGAGGCGTCACATTCCCACCCGATGTTCGGAGCAAGCACCGAGTTCCTTTTTGAAGAAATTCTCGGAATAAAGCAGGCGGAAAATTCCGTTCGCTATGATAAAGTCATAATTTCTCCCGTCTTTGCCGAATGTCTCAGCTATGCAAAAGGAAAAATAACAACACCCCACGGAGAAATTTCCGTATCATGGCAGAGAGAAGACGGAAAAACTAATGTTGTTATCACGCTGTGCGAGGGTATTAACGCTGTGTTCTGTCATAAAGAGCAAAAAAATAATCTTAAAGCAGGATTAAACGAATTTACAATCTGATAAAACGGAGGCTTAATTATGAATATATGGCACGATATTTCACCGAAAAGGATATCGCCCGAGGACTTTGTCTGCGTGGTGGAGATCCCGAAAGGAAGTAAAAATAAATATGAGCTTGACAAGGAAACGGGACTGATAATTCTTGACCGAATTCTTTATACCTCAACGCACTATCCGGCAAACTACGGTTTCATTCCGAGAACTCTCGGCGATGACGGCGATCCGCTTGACGTGCTCCTGCTTTGCTCCGAGCCGCTTGAACCGCTAACGCTTTGCCGTGCGTATCCGATCGGCGTTATCTCGATGATCGACAACGGACACAATGACGAAAAGATAATTGCAATTCCGTTTAACGATCCGAACTACAATATTTATACGAACATCGACCAGCTTCCCAAGCACATTTTTGACGAGATGCGCCACTTCTTCTCGGTTTATAAAACGCTTGAGAACAAGGAAACCGCTGTCGATGAGGTCAGCGAACGCAGTATTGCCGTCAAGATTGTTTCCGACGCAATCGACAACTATATTGAACAATATTGCAAATGACAAAAAAGGGGGGCTGTCGCACTAAGCGAAGACCAAAAGAAACAAAATAAAAGCAAAAGGCTTGTATTGGATTTTTTATACCGATACAAGCCTTGATATTTCTTATTTAACATCAACTGCAATGTTTAATGTTTCTTTTTAGCCGTTTTTTCCGATTTGACGTATACACATACGCCGGGCATCGGAAAAAACGGCTTCTTCATCTTATTGCGACAGCCCCTTTGCTGTTGCGATATCTTATTTAGCGTTTCTTGTTGCAGGATCAAACCAGTCGATGCTGTACTTTTCGGTCGAGTTGTAATTGAACTCAAAGGGAACTGTGCCGATATCCTCGGCGAGCGTGCCCTGACCTACAAGCTCGGTTGTAACAACAACATCTCTTGAAAGCTGAAGCTCTGTGAGCTGATCGGTGTCCTTCTTGAGGATAGCCTTGATCGTTCCCTCGCCGTACTGTGCGCTGTAGGATTCAACCTTGACAATATTGCTTACAACGTCAAAGTGGGAGAGAACCTCCTCGTCGTCCATGATGTTGTAAAGCTTGCCGTAAACGCTGTCGGTCTGATTAGGATCCTTTTCGGGATATATCTTGATAACGATGACATAGGTTGCGCCTGTACCGTCGTCCTTATTCTCCATACAATAAGCCGAACGGACGTCTGCATTTGTAAGGACGGGAGAACTCTCCGAACCGACTGTCGGGAAGATGTCCTTTGTGCTGTCGCCGTAAGCTGTCTCGTTTGAGAAGCTCTCCTTGGTGATAGCCTTTGAAACGGTCTTGAATGCCGCCTTGATATATTCGTTTTCGCACTTATCCTTTTGCTCGCCGCTCATGCCTGCACCCTGCTTGATGCTGTAGCTGATGCCGGGGTTGCCTTTCTTTGTTCCTGCCACAGCTTCATTGAACCTTGTAAGGATATCCTCGGTTGTTGTGGGTAAGGGAGATTTGTAATCGTATGTTTCCTCCTCTTCGCCGCAGGCGCACAGGGAAAGAACCATGAGCACGGCGATCAAGAGTGACGAAAATCTTACAATTTTTTTATTCACAATGCCAACTCCTTTTGAGCAATAATATAATCACTAACTGATTATAGCACATCTGTTTCAAAAATCCAATAGTTTTACTGAAAATATTTGGGAAAAGTGTATTTATTCGTCAGATACCCTGCTCGTCGAAGGTGAAAACAGTTTCGAGAGCGATTTTTAAGCCGATCTCAAGAGATTTCGGATCAAGGTTATCCTCGGTATCAAGACGGGTGTGGTAATATCTTGCCGGAGCGGGATCCATTGCCGTGAAAGCGGAGGCAGGGATTCCTGCCTGAGAAGCCGCCGCCGCATCGGTCGAGCCAAGCTCGATCGCCTTGATCGGCACGTCATAACCGACGTTTTTGGCTGAGGTCTGAATGAGCTTTGCGACTCTCTTGTCGTTCTTTACCATTCCGGTCATATCCTTGTCGTAGATCGCCATAAACTCATGCTCACGGATCGTATCGAGAGCGATGAAGATAGTTTCAACATCTTTTTCGTTTTTATATTCCTCGGCATGGGCTTTCATAAAAGCCTTTGTGCCTCTGAGACCTGCTTCTTCACCGCCGACCATAGCGGCAACGACCTCGGTGTTTTCAAAACGGATATCGTTAGCGGCAAGGAACTTGACAACAGCCGCAGAAACGAAACAGCCCGAAAGATCGTCGTTTGCGCCCATAACGGGACGCTTGTAGTTTGTGAAAACGATAGCCGCAGCAATTACGGGAACGGTGATATAGGTGACGACTGCGATAATCTTAACCGCAAGGTTGTCGCCTGTCCAGACAATTCCGTCAGCTCCTGCAACAATGGCGTAAATGCTTCCGCCTATGCCGAGGAGAACGGCGACGATAGCGGTGAGGATAATTGTCAGAACTGCGGCGTGACCGCCGTGGTAGGTGTATGTCCACTCATATGCCGAGTCCGTGTGACCGGCAAGAATGATACGCTTTTTCGTTTCGCCTGAAGCCTTGCGTACTCCGATTACGTTGCCCGAAGTTTTTTTCGGGAAGAATATATCAAGAACGGGCTTGTAGAAAATGAACTCGGCAAGGATTATGAAAAGAGTGACTGCCGAAGCGGCAAGTGAAGCAATGGGGATGCCAAGCGTGAACATCAGCGTCGAAAAAAGAAGGAGAACGGCTCCGAGGGGAACCCAGGACATAAACGCCTTGTCCGAGCATTTATATTCTTCTCTTGTAACGGTGTCGCAGGAGGATTCAAGCTCCTTTTGCATATGGAGCTGTGCGTTCTTTTCCGCCTCGCTGCCGACGGGACGGGGACCGTGATCCTTGCAGACTTTTTTAATGTTTTTGATAGCGTAGTTTGTATAAAGACGAACTTCCGAATCGTATCTTGCTACGCTTTCCGATGACTTCATTGGTATCTTTCCTTTCAAATAATTTTTTATAAAGCATTGTTGACAATGACTAAATAAACGAATAAAATAATAATATAATAAAATAAGGGATGTGAATGGTGTTGAATAAAAAAATTACACCTCGGATAATAAAGCTGATAGTTATTCAGTCCATAATCCTCATCGTGGCGGTCACAACGGTCGGCGCCGCAATCAACGTACACAATGAATATAAAAACACCGGAAAAAATGCGAATGTTCAAGCTGAGATTACCACAGTTTCGGGGGTGAACACAACGAACAATTCCGATGAAATGTCAAAAAACGAAGCTCAGGCGACCTCCGCTCAGCAGACAACCGCTCAGCCGCAGAAGGTCAACAGCGACTATGAATACGCATACGCGGGCTTCACGCCAAAGACGGTGAATATTACCGCCGACACTCCGCTTTCGGCAATTCTTCTCAACGGTCAGAATGTTCTTCCCGAGGGTTATGAGCCGACTCTTGCCGAGGCTGTCGAGGGATCGGGAGTTTATCTTGACTACCGTGTCGCCCCGTTCTATCAGGCGATGTATGACAAGGCTCTGGAGGACGGAATTACATTGAATCCCGTTTCCGGCTACCGTTCCTATGAGCTTCAGACAAACAACTTTGAAAACAAGATTGACTATCTTATGGAGAACGAAGGTCTTGACAGAACAAAAGCGACTGTCGAAGCCGCAACGGAAATTATGATCCCCGGCGGAAGCGAACATAACGCAGGTCTTGCGATGGACATCTGCTCGCTTTCGGAAAGCTTTGAGGACACGGACGAGTTTGCATGGCTCAATGAGAACGCCGCCGATTTCGGATTTATCCTCAGATATCCCAAGGACGCAAGAGCAAAAAATATAACAAAGGTTATCTATGAGCCGTGGCATTTCCGCTTTGTCGGCGTTGAAGCCGCCAAGGAGATAAAGGCGAAAGGAATAACGCTTGAGGAATACCTCGGCGCAAATTAAGCTCGGTTATTTCCCTCGTTCACATCGTCCCTGCGGAGAACCTTCAGGACGGTCATAATTAAAATTTTAATATCAAATCCAAGGCTTTGCTTCTCGACATATTTTTTGTCAAGCAGAGCCTTTTGTTCTAATGAAATATTGTCTCTGCCGTTGACCTGCGCCCATCCCGTAATTCCCGGACGGATGCTGTAAACATTGTATTTTTCACGAAGCTCCCTGATCTCGGTTTCCTCGGGAATGAGAGGACGCGGACCGACAAGGCTCATCGTGCCGTTGAGAATATTGAAAAGCTGAGGAAGCTCGTCAATGCTTGTGGCACGCAGTATCCTGCCGAATTTTGTTATCTTTGCGTTTGCGTTTTGGAGCTTGCCGCTCGCAACGTTTTCCGTTCCCCGTTTCATCGTGCGGAATTTGTATATCGTGAACAACTCGTTGTTTTTGCCCACTCTTTTCTGACGGAAAAGAACAGGTTTTCCGTCACCGATCAGAATTATCAGTGCAACGAGCAGAAACAGCGGCGAAAGAATGATCAATGCAAAAAGGCTGATTATAAAATCAAACACCCTTTTCATAACATACCTCCGTTTTAATAAACTGCAATTTTTCCGAATGTCGGCTTATCCCTTGAAGCCGTGACAAAAATCCTGAGCCTGTCTGCCGCTATACCTCCGAGACGGACTATCCTTTTAGCTCCGACGGTCGTTCCCTCAAAGAGATTTTCCCAGCCGCCGTTTCTCGGGATCTGAACGGTGAAGCTCTCGATCCGCTGTCCCTCGGCAATATCCTCGCAAAATTCGAGAAACTCGATTTTTTCTTCTTTTTCAAGCTCAATATCGACCGTACACTGAGTATCGCTGTTGCAATAGGGTGTGACGGTTATTTTTTTTCCCTCGGCAAGATTTACCGAAAAGCTCTCTTTTATTTTATCTCCAAGCTCTTTGAGCCGCTTAACGTCTCTTTCATCGAACGTGCCGTCAGGCTTAGGAGGAATATTCAGAATAAATGTTGTGTTTCCGCCGACCGAGCGCAGATAGGTGTCAAACAGTCGGTCAAGCGAATGAGGTTCTTCGTCCTCGTGATAAAACCAACCGGGACGGATCGACATATCGACCTCGGACGGAGCGAAAACCAAACCCTTTGAATACATTATGTTGCTGAGCGAGCCGATATTGCCGTCCGTGTTATACATAAAGGAGAGATCGCCGCTGAAAGGTCCGGGAGGAGTCTGTATCTCACAGTTCGGGCAAAGCTCAGACGGAACGACAGACCATTCGGCATAGCGTGAAGATCCGCTTTCGTTTCCGCACCAGCGGATAGGCCCTTTGTCGTTAAAGACAGTTGCGTTCGGCTGATATTTATGTATCAGTTCAAAATAACCGTCAAAATCGTAAACCTGTTTTTTGCCGTTCGGCCCCTCTCCGCAGGCTCCGTCAAACCAGACGTGAAAGATTTCGCCGTAGTTTGTCAGAAGCTCGGTGAGCTGGGCTTTGTAGAAGTCGTTGTATTCCTCTGTACCGTAGAGCTTCGAGTTCCTGTCCCACGGGGAAAGATAAAAGCCGAATTTAAGTCCGTGACGGCGGCAGGCGTCGGAAAGCTCTCCGACTATATCGCCCTTGCCGTTTTTGTAGGGACTGCTTTTCATACTGTGGTCGGTGGTTTTGGTCTGCCAAAGGCAAAAGCCGTCATGGTGCTTCGCCGTGATGACGATGCCTTTCATACCTGCGGATTTTATCGCCCTGCACCAACCGTCACAGTCGAGATTGACGGGGTTGAAGATAGAGGGATCCTCATCTCCCGTACCCCATTCAAGTCCTGTGTATGTGTTCGGACTGAAATGAATAAAAGCATAAAAGGGCGTTTCCGTCAACAGCCTGAGTTGGTTTGCGCTCGGCTTGACATGAGCCGCCTGCTTTATAAAATCTGTCATTTAAGTCCTCCGTTAAATCTTGTTCCAAAGAATATAATCGTCAATCAGAACGGCTCTGACGGGTGCGCCGTCAATCGCTCCCATTTTTACCGGCAGGGCAACAAGGTAGTAGTCGCCCGGCTCAACATTGGAAAGATCAAGATTTTCAAGTATTGCCACTCCGTTTTGCAGGAAAGCCTTGTGCGGCTTGATCTGATTGCCCGACTTTCCGACTGAATCGGCGTCCGTTCCGATCAGGCATATACCCGTATCGACCGCTTCATATGCGGCGCTCTCCATAAAGAACGACTGAGAGTCGCCCTTTATCAGCAGACGGCTGCACTTTTTCGGAAAATAGCGGTTGACGTATTCGCCCGTAATAACTCCCGGGGGAACCTCGATAACCGTACACTGACCGATATATTTGCTCAGGTCGGCTTCCTCGATCGTCTCTCCGCCGTCAAGAAAATGGCAGGGAGCGTCGGCATGGGTTGCCGTGTGAACGCAGGCATAAACAGCCGAAAGGTTACATTCGTCGCCCTTTGAAATCGAACGCACCGTGTCAAGTCTTGTTTTCGGATCGCCGGGATATTCAACCGTTGTCAGAAGCGGTCTTGAAATGTCGATAATATTCATATAAACATCCCTTTTATAGAAATGTAATTATTGATTTTCGAGAGAAGCCTGCTTGAGATAAGCGTTGATGAAGCCGTCAAGCTCGCCGTCCATAACTGCGTTGATGTTACCCATCTCAAAGCCTGTTCTGTGATCCTTGACGAGGGTGTAGGGCATAAAGACATAGGAGCGGATCTGACTTCCCCAGCCGATCTCCTTCTGCTCGCCCTTGATATCCTCGATCTTGTCAAGGTGTTCTCTCTCCTTGATCTCAAGGAGCTTTGATTTGAGCATTCTCATCGCAACCTCACGGTTCTGATGCTGGCTTCTTTCAACCTGACAGGAGACGACAATGTTAGTCGGAATATGGATAAGACGAACGGCAGATGAGGTCTTGTTGACCTTCTGTCCGCCTGCGCCCGAAGCTCTGTAAACTTCCATTCTGATATCTTCGGGATTGATCTCAACCTCTATCGTGTCGTCAATTTCAGGCATTACCTCAAGGGAAGCGAACGAGGTATGACGGCGTCCCGACGAATCGAAAGGTGAAACACGGACAAGGCGGTGAACGCCTGCCTCGCTTTTCATATATCCGTATGCGTTCTCGCCCTCAATGCAAAGCACTGCGGACTTGAGACCTGCCTCGTCGCCGTCAAGGAAGTCGATCATGCTGACCTTGAAGCCGTGCTGTTCGCCCCAGCGAGTATACATTCTGACAAGCATCTGATTCCAGTCCTGAGCTTCTGTTCCGCCTGCGCCGGCGTGGAAGGTGAGGATTGCGTTCTTGCCGTCATATTCGCCTGAAAGCAGGGTGCTGAGAGTCTGAGCCTCAAGCTCCTTGACAAAAGCATCAACGCTGTGCTGACATTCCTCAAGCATATCGAGATCCTCTTCCTCGTCGGAAAGCTCGATCATCGTCAGATCGTCCTCATAGGCTGCCTTGAGATTTTCGTATTTCTGAATTTTGTTTTTAAGCGAAGCAATTTTCTGCAAAACGACCTGCGTGTTGGCAACATCGTCCCAGAATCCGTTTTCCGCCGTCTTTTCTTCAAGCTCGGCAACGGTATTTTTCATCTCGTCAAGTCCGAGAGCTTCGCCAAGCTCCTTGAGCTTGTCTTCATATTCAAGTAAATGCAGTCTTAATTCTTCAAATTGTACCATTTGATTACCTCACAATACTATTGTGCATAATTTTACTAACTAATTATATCGTAAAAATGCCTGTATGTAAAGAAAGATTTAAATAATATTTCCCAAAAAGTTCAAAAAAAGGCTACAATATACTTGACGGCTGTGATATAATAATACAGCAAATACAGAAAATCGGGGTAAACTGATGAATTATACAGGAAAACTATGCGACGGGTGCAGACAGCCGCTTGAAAACGGGGACGATATCGTAGTTTGTCCGATTTGCGGAACGCCTCAGCACCGAAGCTGTTACGAAAAAAATAATAAGTGCGTTAATGAATATCTCCATTCAACGGATTTTACTTGGACAGATCCCGAAGAAGAGCAGAGAAAAAAAGAGGAGGAGCTTAAAGCTCAGCAGGCCGAGCAGCAGCCTCAACCCTCGGATCAGCCTGTTTTTGCGCCGGCTACACCTCAAAGCATGGAGTCCGTATTTTTGCGCGGAGTGCTCTACGATCCCAAGGACGATATAGGCGGAG
Organism: Acutalibacteraceae bacterium; assembly: GCA_036310785.1. GTDB lineage: Bacteria > Bacillota > Clostridia > Oscillospirales > Acutalibacteraceae > CAG-488. The sequence goes on along the minus strand of JAXJRE010000026.1, from coordinate 4,684 downwards.
CTACGGTCGGCGAGGCCGCAGATTTTGTTCAGAATTCCGCTCCGAGATATATCCGCAAATTTATGAAGCAGAAAAAGAGCGGCAGAAAGCTCTCGTGGAACTGGGCGGCATTTTTCTTCGCTCCCTACTGGTTCTTTTACAGAAAGCTTTATAAGGCGGGAGCCGTTTTTCTCGCTCTCTCGGTTGCGCTGAGCCTTGCGACCGTTTCGCTGACGGAAAACCTTTACGGCGTTTACGAAAAAATGGTGACCGTTCAGGAGGAACTCAGCGAGCTTGTAAAGGGCAAAGAGGATCTCAACGACGAGGACACGCAGAAATTTGACAAGCTCTATGCCGAGTCTGCAAAGCTTGCAAAGGCGGCAATTCCCTCGCTTGCAATTATATTATTGATCCAAAAAGTTATTCCCAACACAATAGCGGCACTTCTTGCCGACTTTTTGTTGAAGAAAAGAATGCTCAGAGTTATCAGCTTCTCACGGGGAACGTCGAGCGAGCCTGACGCTGTCAAATATACAATTATGCGAAACGGCGGAGTTTCGGTACTGATGCCGATAATTGCAATTATGATCGACAATTATCTGCCGAGCCTACTGCTGAGCATTGCATATAAACTTTAAATTTCTGAATTTTTGGAGGAATTTTTTATGAAAATCAAGAAAGCAATAATCCCTGCCGCAGGTCTCGGCACAAGAGTTCTGCCGGCATCAAAGTCCGTACCCAAGGAGATGCTCAACATCGTTGACAAGCCGGCTATTCAGTACATCGTTGAAGAAGCCGCAGCAGCAGGAATTGAGGATATCCTCATCATCACAAACAGAGGCAAGGGCGTAATCGAGGATCATTTTGACCACAGCTATGAGCTTGAGGACAAGCTCTCACGCAATCCGAGCAAGAAAAAGCTTTATGAGGATGTTCTCGCCTGTTCCAATATTGCCAATATGTATTATATCCGCCAGAAGGAGACAAAGGGACTCGGCCACGCAATTATGTGCGCCAAGAGCTTTGTCGGCAACGAGCCTTTTGCGATCCTTTACGGCGATGATGTTATCATCAACAACGAATATCCCGTAACAAAACAGCTCTGCGATATCTATGAGGCAACGGGCAAGGGTGTTGTCGGCGTTAAGGAAGTTCCGAGAAAGGACGTTCCTAAATACTGCACGCTCGACGTAACTCATCACGAGGACAATCCCAAGGTAATGGACGTTCACAACATCATTGAGAAGCCGACTGAGGATCAGATTATGTCCTGCTACTCAATTCTCGGCAGAGTCGTTGCTCCGCCGCAGGTATTCGACTACCTTGAAGAGGATCTTGCGAAAACACCCGAGGGAGAGGAGCTTTACTTTACCGATACTCTCACACGTCTCGGCAAGGAGAACAATCTTCTCGCTCTCGACTTTGACGGCAGAAGATACGATATGGGCAACAAGCTCGGTATCATGCAGGCAAACTGTGAAATTGCTCTCAACCACAAGGAGATTGGCGACGACTTCAAGGCATACCTCAAGGATCTTGTTTCGAAGTTTTAATTATCTCTCATAAAAAATGAACCGCCTTTGCAACAGCGCAAAGGCGGAATTTTTTATTCTGTTATAGGCATTTCCGTCATTCTCAGATTCGTACAGCCGTAAGGAATAAGCGTTGTTTCTTTCGGCTCGCCGACAGCCTTTTTACTGTCGGGAAGCTCCTCGCATCTTCCGTCCGTCATTCTCCATTCGACCTGCGCCATTTTTGCCTTGAGCTTTATCGGCGCGCCGTCGGGTGAGAACGGCATTTTTCCAACCTCGCCGAACTGAACCGTGAAGCTGTCGGAGCAGAAGCCGTAATTCCAGTCCGTTGTCGGATAAATTTCGTAGTCGCAGTACGGATATTTTCTTTCAACGCCGTCTCGGACAAACTCCTTTTTCTCCCATCTTTCACCGATCGGCAGGGAGAAAACGAGGTTGCCTCTCTCGGCGCAGTAAAGTCCGCTCGGTCTTTCGGCCAGCTCGGTTTTGAAAGTGAAGCTGATGTCAAGCTCCTGATTTCCGAAAAAGTCACGGCTTATTTTAACAAAACCGCAGTCGGCTTTTTCACCGTTCACGGCGGCATCAACCGCTTTTTCGGGAATTCTGACAAGGATTTCACGCTCGTCGTGTGTGTCGGAGCATACCTTGAGCTTGTAACCGTCCTCAAACGGATAATTTGTAACAATTTCAACGGAGAATTTACTGCCGTCAATTTCGGTTTCGACCTTGCTCGGCGCAATAGCGCAGACTGCAATTCCCTTTTCCGTTTTCATCATTGTGCTCATGGCAAACTTCGGAAAAGCCTGATTGAAATTGGCGGTACAGCAACCGAAATTCGGCTCAAGTCCAAAGAGATGAGATTCCTCCGAGTTTGAGTTGAACGGCTGTTTTCCGTTGGGGAAACGGGAACACTGAACCTGATTTGTAAGCTGGTCATACTGATGAGTCCACATATCGGGGCTTACGGTTGCCGGAAAAGCATTGAAAGTCGTTTTTTCAAGTCTCTCCGACCAGTAGCTGTCGCCCGTCAGGGCAATGAGCCATTCGTATGAATACATAGCCTCGGCAACCGAGCAACACTCCGAGCCGTGAACGGGACTTGTGCCGCTCAGACATTCGTCTCCCGAAAAATGACCGCACGCCATACCGTGATCCCTCAGCAGGATTTCCATTGCTTTCTTTGCAAATTCGTTTGCGTCGCCGCCCCTGAATTCGGTCATCAGAGCCTCGCTCTTGAGCATCATACCCGTGTTTACAACGTGGTTGAGGAAGCTCCAAACCTCCCGTCTTTCTGCATAACGCCACGACTCATACATCTTTTTATAATCAACGCCCTGAATGTAAAGCTTATCAACAAGATCAAGCTGCCATTCCTCAGGGTTTCTCTCACGAAGCCACAGAATCGGGATAAGGCACTCGAACCAGCGAGCCGCACCCCAGTCGAAAAGTGTTCGTCCGTTGATGAACTGATTGAGCTGCCTGAGCGCACGGCTGACGGCGCTCTCTATGCGTTCGTCACCGGAACAGTCGGCATAGACCACAAGAGCCTTGCAGATGATGAAGCAAGCCCAGACATCGTAAAACTTGCGCTCATCAAGTGAGCAAGGGCAGATCCATCCGTCTTCGCACTGTCTTTCAAGGATAGCGTCAACATATTTCTTTGCACGCTCTTTCATATCCTCGTCATCCAAAAGGTATGCAAGCGGAACAAAGCCGTCGAGCCAGTAGGGAACACGCTCCCATCCGTCGTCGTTTCCGCCGATCCAACTGCTGTTTTTGATGCTGTTCCACATCTTGTCAAGATTTCCCGAAAGTCCGTCCGCCTGTATTCTGAGCTGATTTTTCAGCCAGCCTGTCGGCTTGATCTCACGGGTGGTAAATTGTTTGAAAATCATAATAAACCCCTTAACTTATACCTAATTTCTTTGCCATTTCCGCTGTTTGAAGCTCAAGGAGCTTGGAAACGCCCTCCTCCTGCATCGTGATGCCGTAGAGAACGTCCGCCTCCTCCATCGTGCCTCGTCTGTGGGTGATGAGGATAAACTGGGTGTTTGCCGTCATACGGCGGACATAACGGGCGTAACGTGCAACGTTCACATCGTCCAGAGCCGCCTCGACCTCGTCGAAGATACAGAACGGAGAGGGAGCAACCTTGAGTATCGCAAAGAGAAGTGCGATCGCCGAAAGTCCCTTTTCTCCGCCCGAAAGCAGGTCGATGTTCTGAACATTCTTGCCCGGCGGCTGTACCTTGATTTCAATGTTACATTCCAGAACGTCGTTCGGGTTTTCAAGAATAAGCTCCGCCTTTCCGCCGCCGAAAAGCTCGACAAAGGTTTCTCCGAAATAGCTGTTGATGCGTACAAACTGAGCCTTGAATTGCTCCGCCATTTTACTCGTCAGCTCCGTAATGAGCCTGTTAAGCTCGTCACGGGATTTTTCAATGTCGTCAAGCTGAGCTTTCATAAATTCGTAACGCTCGGAGACCTCTTTGTATTCCTCGATCGCTCCGACATTGACATTGCCTAAGGCTCTGATCTTGCCTTTCAGCTCCTGCAGGCTTCTGTGCGCCTGCTGATAATCCTCTATCACAATGTTGAGAGCCTCGGCGTCGGATTTTGTGAGCTGATACTCGTCAAAGAGCTTGTTGACCGCATCGTCAAGCTGTTTTTCCATCTGTGCCTTGCGTTCCTCAAGTCTTGCAAGCTCGCCGCTGATTTTTTCCCGCTCGGCCGACTTCGCACGTTCCTCGGAACGGAGCTGTGCGCTCTTTGCATCGCATTGTGTTCTCTCGTTTATGAGAGCCTCAATGTCGCTCTTTGCGCTTGCGCCAAGCTCATGGAATTCCTGAGCCTGTTTGGTAAGCTCCTGAATTTTTAATTCAATATCACTGTTTGCCTTTTCAATTACTGCGATTTCTTCGTTGAGGTCATCCAGTCTGCCCTCGTGGCTCGCCATACGGCGGTTGAGAAGATCGACCGCTTCTTTTTTCGCCTCGATATCCTTTTCAAGGGCAAGGATATCAAGATTTATCTTAGCTTCGATCTGTGCAAGCTCCTCTTTCTTTTCCTCCAGCTTTTCTCTGCCGTGGGTTACAACGTCAAGGTCTGCCTGCAACGATCCCATTTCCTTATTCAGCCTGTCAATCTCGGTCTGAGCCGCCGCTTTCAATGCTT
>JAXJRE010000025.1:0-13878 GCA_036310785.1 Acutalibacteraceae bacterium | reverse complement strand
GTGGCAATCTTTTTTCGACAAATTTGTTCACAGTGCATTTTGCAGTGAGCGGTGCTGTATACGGATACTGCCCCGAGCGAAAAATGCGCTGTGGACAAATTTAATCAGACACCGCCAAAGCGACGGCTGCGGTGGTTGTAATCCTCAATCGCCCTGTCGAGATCCGCAGGGGTGAAGTCCGGCCAGAGAATGTCCGAGAACCAAAGCTCGGAGTAGGCGGACTGCCATGTAAGAAAATTGGAGAGACGGTATTCGCCGCTCGGACGGATTATAAGGTCGGGATCGCTCTGCCCGGCGGTGTAAAGATTGGCGGAGATATCGTCCTCGGTTATGTCCTCGGGCAAAAGCTCACCGTTTTTGATTTTTTCGCCGAGCTTTCTGACAGCGTCCACAATTTCAAGTCTGCCGCCGTAGTTGATAGCAATATTTACATCGTATTTGTCGGCGGACTTTGACTCCTCCTCGGAGGTGTCAAAAAGATTGAGAAGATCCTCGGGAATACCCTCACGGTGTCCGATAAAGTGCATTCTCATTCCTTTTTGAAGATTTTCCGTCTTTCTTTCCTCCGCCTCGTGCATATATTCACGGAAAAGATCCATCAGCGAGGAAACCTCCTCGGGCGGACGTTTCCAGTTCTCGGTGGAGAAAGCGTAGAATGTAATACTTTCTATTCCTATCTCTCCGGCATAATCGCAGATCTGCTTGAACACCTTTGCGCCTGCCTTGTGTCCCTCAGAACGGGGCAAACCTCTCTGCTTTGCCCAGCGGCCGTTGCCGTCCATAATTATGCCGATGTGCTTAGGCACTTTTCTTTCTTCCATAAAGCAATCAAGTCCTCTAATTAATTTTTATTGAGATTGTATTTTATATAGTTTGAAAAAAATTTAAAAATGTAGAACATTTTTTCTTTGATTTTCAATTTCTTTATTTTCAAAAAAGGAAGCAAGGATTTCACAAAGATTTTGTTCATTTCTTTATAGCTGCTTTTCTCCGTCAACTCCCTTTCTCTGACGCACCTTTCCATTCGGGAAATGTTGCGAAACAAGAAGCATGTCGCAGTTTCAATGTCATAGTCGCTGTAAATTCTGTATGCGTCCAGCCTCGCTTTCATTAAATCGATTTTATTCCTGTCAATTTTTTTATGGAGAACACTTTTGGGGTTGTTATAATACCCGTACAACGGTAAATCGACCAAAATCGCTTTTTTTGAATGTACCCATAGTCCAGCACAAAAAACCGTGTCCTCTCCGACTGTGTAATTGCCAAACCTACCATATTTTTGCAAAAAATCTTTTTTTATAAGTTTAGTACACGCACTTGACAAAATCATTTCATTCTTAATGATTTTGTCAAAGTTATACATATCAACGAACTCGGACGTTCTGCATTCGCGCGCCGAATAATCAAAGCTTCGATAATTTGTACCGTCAACTCTTTCATATCCACAGGCAACCATTTCACAGCAATTTTCGGTTATCGCCCGAAGCATAAATTCATACATTTGGGGCTGAATAAAGTCATCGGAATCAACAAATCCTATGTATTCACCGGAAACTTTTTCAATGCCGAGATTTCTAGCTGCAGAAACGCTCTTGCCGATATTTTTGCAGTACACAACTCTTGAATCCATGTCTGCATATTCTTTAATAATTTCTGCCGTAGAATCCGTGCTTCCATCGTCCACACAAATAATTTCAAGATGTCCGTATGTTTGATTCAGCACGCTGTCCAAGCACCTCGGAAGAAATTTTTCCTGATTATAAATCGGTACAATTATCGAAATCAAAGGATTCATAGCTATTCTCCTCCTATAAAAAGTCAAGCAGTTTGAACCATCTTGCTGTTTTTTAATTCTCCTTTATTAACAACAGGCAGACCGTGAAAGCCTGCCTGTAAACGATCTGCGGATTATATTGACATAACTTCCTTTTCTTTTGCCGAAGCGGCGGAATCTATCTCCTTGATAAACTCGTCTGTGATCTTCTGAAGCTCATCTTCGCCGTTCTTGAGGTCGTCCTCTGTGATCTCCGAAGCCTTCTGCATCTTTTTGATCTTGTCAATCGCATCACGTCGAATGGAACGGATAGCAACCTTTGAGTCCTCCGCCATCTTCTTGATGTCCTTAACAAGCTCCTTACGTCTGTCCTCTGTGAGCTGAGGGAAGGTCAGGCGGATAACGGAACCGTCGTTCTGCGGATTGATGCCGATATCGGAAGCCTGAATTGCCTTGTAGATCGGGTTAAGAGTTGACTTATCCCACGGCTGAATTACAAGAATACGAGCCTCGGAAACGGAGATTGCCGCCATCTGATTGATCGGCGTGGGAACTCCGTAATAGTCAACAAGGATCTTGTCGAGTACACCGGGATTTGCACGGCCTGCTCTGACTGCCGCATAGTCCTTATTAAGAACTGATACGGTCTTTGTCATTTTTTCTCTGGTATTGCTGTAAACTTCTTTCATAAAAAACTCTCCTCACTGATATATTTATTCTTTAACAAGTGTGCCTATGTTTTCGCCGTTGACGGCTCTGATAATATTTTCGGGATCGGAAAGATTGAAAACGAGAATATCAATCGAATTGTCCCTGCAAAGCGAAGCCGCCGTGCTGTCCATTACCTTTAAGCCCTTGGCAAGAACCTCGGAATGGGTAAGGGTATCGTACTTGACAGCGTCGTCAAACTTGTTCGGATCCTTATCAAAAACACCGTCCACGTTTGTTGCCTTGAAAATAACATCCGCCTCGATCTCTGCCGCTCTGAGCGCCGCAGTTGTGTCGGTCGAGAAGAACGGGCAGCCCGTTCCGCAGCCGAAGATCACGACCTCGCCGTCATTGAGGTGTGCGACAGCATCTCTTGCAACATACTGTTCCGCTATCGGCTGCATACCGATTGCAGACATGACCCTCGCCTTAACGCCGAGCTGTTCAAGAGCCTCGCAAAGAGCAAGCGAGTTCATAACCGTTGCGAGCATTCCCATATTGTCAGCTCTCGTGCGGTTCATCGTTCCGCTGCTTCTTCCTCTCCAGAAGTTGCCGCCGCCGACAACCAGTCCGACCTGAACGCCCATATCGGCAACCCTTTTGACATACTTGCATACGTCGGTCACCATGTCGAAATCAATTCCGTGTCCCTGCTCACCGGCAAGAACCTCACCGCTGAGCTTGAGCAGAATTCTTTTATACATATAGAATACCCCCACTGCCTGATTATAACAATCAGATCATATCGTATATATTTTACTTTAAAACGGCTGTTCTGTAAAGTAGAAAATGATATTTTTCACGAAAAATTCAAATTTATTTTCAGACGCAAAAAACGGGCAGGCAAAACCTGTCCGTTATATTTCTGTTATATTACATTGCCGAGCAGACCGTAGAACAATGCGCCGACAATAAAACCTGCGATCAGAACGCCGAGGGCGATGATCGGGAGAGATTTTTTCATTCTTATATCCATAATATCGGCAACAAGAGCGCCTGTCCAGCCGCCTGTTCCGGGCAGAGGAATGGCAACGAGCAGGAGAAGTCCCCACGCTCCGTATTTCTCGATGGTGTGCCGATGCTTCTCTGCCTTGCTTTCAAGCTTACGAACAATTTTACCGAGATGCTTTGTTCTTTTCATCAGCTCAAAAATCTTGCGCAGGAAAAGAAGAATGAACGGGATCGGGAGCATATTTCCGACATAGCAGATCACAAACGCCCGTATTACATCCATATCCAGAAGCTTTGCGGCTATCAGGCCGCCCCTGAGTTCAAGAATCGGGAGCAAGGAAATAATGAAAACCGTCAGTTCATTCGGTATTTTGTCTTGAAAAAAGACCGTAATAGACTGAATTATTGATTCTGTCATTTTAATTACTCCGTTATTATATTTTTATTTTGAAGATATTCATAAGCCTTGGCAAGAATATTCCTGTCGTTTTCAAACCTCAGCTTGCCGAGAGCCTTTTCGTAGCCGAGCCAGATATAATCCTCAATCTCTTCCTTTTGAATAATCGTCTGAGTATCCTGAGTTGCGGCGAGAAAGATGTTTACGTTTTTCTCCACCTTGCCTTGAATCGTATATTGACTTTTGGTGATAAAATCGGGATGAATGGTAATTCTGATACCCGTCTCCTCAAGCACCTCACGGTAAGCGGTCTGAAAATCGTTTTCGCCCTGCTCGACATGTCCTTTCGGGAAACCCCAATGGGCACTTCGTCTGTTCTTGATAAGCAGGAAACGGATCATTCCGCCGATATTTCTGTAAACAACGGCTCCGCAGGAACGCTCATAAAGACATTCAAGCGTATGCTTCTTATCCCTGACTGCAAAATCAATTCCGTTTGCAATGTCAATGTTAATAAATCTTGTACTCTTCGGTGCTACAACCCAATCTATTTCATTGCTGCCGTCATACCTGACAACGCCGACAACTCTGCCGTCAAAGCTGCGGACAGGGTGGTTTATTCCCATGATAAACGCACCTTTGACAGAGGCGTTGAACTGTTTTGCCCCCTCGACCTCACCGTAGTTAAGCTCATAGGTAAAGCCCTGTTCATTGCTGTAAGAATGGATCGGATGAGTCACCTTGATACGAACATATTTTCCAAGCATGTTCTTAACTCCTCCACCGTGTACCGAATGTACACGGATTTACCGCAGACGCAACAAAATACATTGTTTTTTCGTCCGCATTCAATTTACCGTAACATTATACATTCATTTTGTTTAAATTACAATAGGAAAATTGAAATAATAGAAAATGTTTGCGGCAACAGCAAAGCCTCACCCCGATTTTGTCAGGATGAGGCTGATTTTTTATATTATTCCCTTATCGAGAGCGGATTCAACAAACTCGGCAAAGATCGAATTTGACCACGCAAACCAGGGGCGTGTGAAGTCGGAAGGGTCGTCCGCATTGAAGCCCTCGTGCATATAACCTGTGTCGGCGTCGGTCGCAACGAGCAGATCAACGAGATCTTTTATCTCCTCGGGATCGGTCGAGGTAAGTCCCTGCATTGAAAGGGCGATATGCCAGATAAAGTTTTTCGGCGTGTGCGGACTGCCAACGCCTGCGCCCTCCTTGCCCGAGAAGAAGAACGGGTTATCGGAGCTGAGAATAAACCTTCTCGTGTTTACATAAACGGGATCGTTGACATCACAGTATCCGAGGTAAGGCGCACTCAAAAGGCTCGGCACGTTTGCGTCATCTGCAAGCACATAATTTCCGAAGCCGTCGGTTTCGCAGGCAAATATCCTGCCGTATTTCGGGTGAAGATAAGTTCCGTAGGTTCTGATGCCGTACTCAATTTCCTCACGGAGATTTCTTATTTTCGTCAGAAATTCTTCGTCGTCAATGCCCTGCTCACTCAGAAGCTCGTCCATATATTTCAGCACGACAGAAGCAAACATATTGGAGGCGATCAGATATCCGAAAGTACAGCTGTCGTCGCTCGGACGGAAGCCGCTCCAGGTCATTCCCGTGAAATTGACGGGATAGCCTTTGCCGCCGTTTTGAAGAGTGTCGATCCATCTTGTGTTGAAGCGTTGGAAGGAGTAGGGCGATTTTTCAAAATGGTGCTGTTCGGTTATCCAAAGGTCAACCACCGTCTTTGCCGTTGCGATAAAATCCTCGTCAATTATCGAGGTGTCGCCCGACTGCTTACAGTAGAGATATGCAAGGCGGAACGGATAGCAAAGCGAGTCGATCTCATATTTTCTCTCCCACACCCACGGATCGTTCTTCGGCAAGTCCTCGGTATGACCGTGACCGTTGCTCTCAATGTTGAAAGCGTTTGCATACGGATCGATCCTGATGCAGGCAAGCTGACGGACAATGAGTCCCCTGATTATCGAGCGGATTTCGGGATCGTCCTTCGTCAGCGGCAGATAGTGAGTGACCTGCGCGGTGGAATCTCTCAGCCACATTGCAGGGATATCGCCCGTGTAAAGGAAGGTCGAGCCGTCGGGCATAATCTCCGCCGTTGTTTCAAGCGTGTTGGGATAGCAGTTGCGGTAGATCTTCTCAAGCTTTGGATTTTTTGCAAGCTTTTTTGCGACCTCGTCAATGTGTTCGGTTACTGATTTGGGGATGTTTTTCATACCTGAGTCTCCTTAAAACTGAGTGTAAACCTCCGAATATTTTTCAAGCAATTCCTCTGCGACTTTGAGTGTATCTTCCTCGCCTATTCCCGTCTTTCTCGGGATATAATTTTCAAGGAAATTGTTTTCAAAAAGCGCAAGTCTTTTCGCCTGGTAAGAGCCGTTGTATTCATTCCTGTCGAGCGGCTGTTTCTTGGAATTGTCCTTTAACTTCTTGGGGTTGTCGAAGTAAGCGGCAAGTGAGCGGTAATACATATGCCATCTCGCCTCGTAATAATCCTTGACGAGTCCGCCCCACTCGTTCCACACGGTGTCGTAAAGTATCGAGTGGTCAAACGGTCCCCATATCGTGTGAAGCAGAAGATAGTTGACCTGCAAGGCTTCCTTTTCTTCTTTTCCGTTTCCAAGCTCCTGCGCCTCAACATATTTCGTGCAGAAATTTGTTTCCTCTCTCGTCCTGAGAAGTCTGTCGATATCCTCGCAGATTTCAAGGAAAAGGTTGCTCGCCTGTTCAAAATTTCTGACATTTTTTTCTCTGAAAAATTCCGTCGCCCTGAGATAGACGGGATATGCAAGATCGGAAAGGAACTGGCGGACAATCGACTGTAAATCGGCTCGCATTGTGTCAATCTTTTTCGCATCGGAGCCGAGAATACTTTTCGATATGTCATACAGCTTATGAAAATCATAACTGCGTTCCATTGTATCAAACGGAGCGGTGTGCTTGACGTTAGTACACGGTCGGGCGCATATTATCGAGCCGGCGCACTCGTCGCTGTCGCAAAGGTCGATAAGCGAAATTATATCATCGCCGAAAGCGTCGGTCTTGTATCGTTTGCGACAGAAATCTCTCACAAATTCGTCACGGTCAAATCTACCGTCAGCGGTCAGAGCTTCAAGAGCGGCGGCGCAGAAAACAGGGTTGATGTCGAATGTGTCAAACGCAAGCGCAGCTCCGAGCGGAGATTCGGCGAAAGGATCGTCGCACATTTTTTGAACATTGCCGTAAATTCCTGTTCTGCCGTAGCGGTTACCGCTGAGCTCGGTGATATATTTTTTCCCGTCGAGGAGGTTTGAGCTTTTTGCCATTCCGCAGTCGTCAAGGAAGATATATCTTTCACCCTTACACTCCTTGAAAAAGTCGGCATTGACCGAGCTTGTGTGCATATAACAGACAGCGTCCTCGTCAAACTCACCGAGCATTTCTTCCAACGCTTTGCCGAGATCGGCAAGATGTGAGTTGTAGCCCTTTTTGTCGGATTCATAAATTCCCTCAAAAATGTAGCTGTGAGTTTCGCCGAGAGCCTCGCGCTGAATGGTAAGGAATTTTTTATTAAAAATCGAAAAGAAAGCGTTCTTAGGTCTGATAAAAAATATCGGCGGAAAATTGTACCACATCGGAGCCTTGAAAATATCCATCTTGATATATTTTCTTCTCAGGCTGAACGGAACGCTCGGCAAGGCGGCAGGAAATATCGGCTCAATTCCGAGACTTCTCTCACGGTCGGAGATAAGCTTTCCGACGGTGATTTTTCTGTCAAGATATTCCTTGCTGTTGACGGAATTTGTTCCCATAATATTGCCCGTAAGCTGATTCATCAGAAACGCAGGGCCTGAGGAAAATTCAAGGCAGAATTTTTCGGGCATACCGATATCGGTCAGCGTTCTGAAAAGCACGCCGTCAAAGCCGACAGGCTGAAGCGCTCGGTTGATTCCGTGCATCGCCATAAAGTCGATTTCCTTTTCCCAGCGGTCGAAGCCCCAGAAATTTCCCTCAAGCGAAAATTTCTCATAGCTTGTCGTCGCACGGAGCTTTTTCTTCACCGTGCGGCAGATTTTTTCCTCAGGCAAGGGAGCGGAAGAAAGAGTTGAAATATCATAATCTCCGCTTGTAATAACAACGCCGTGAAACCTGTTGAGATAGTCATAATAAGCCATTGCCTGACTCAGCGCACAGTTACCTGCAAGCACAACCTTTTTATCTTCGGCATAAATCTCATAGCAGTCATATCCGTTGTCCGATTCGATCGTTTTCAGAATAAACTGATCTGTGATCCTCGGAGTGTTTCGTTTAATAAGATCAAGCATTGCACCGTCTCCTTATGGTTTATACAAGAGGTATTATACTCTATTATACCGACAAAATAAAGCAAATTTTTTATGAATTTTCAAACATAAAAAAGGACGGCCGAAACCGTCCTTAATTATTGGATTTTTAAATCACTTATGCCTGCTTGAGGAACTCCTCAAGAACGCTGAGTACAGTAATGAAGAATCCGAGGAAGAGAAGAGCCTGCTGCTTTGCCCAATCCTTGAGTCTCTCCTGCCATGTGAGAACCTTCGGCTGATGATAGAAGCATGCTGTATCGAAAACGATATCGTCTTCGGAGTCACCGTTGAGAGCGATCTCTGTGAAGTTACCGTCAGCATCCATATAGCCTGCCGTACCCCAAGCGCCGTCGATCATCCAGCCGAGATCGTAGCCGCCGAAGATACCAACCTGACCGAAGTCAACGCCGTATTCCTCAGGAACCTGATCTGTTGTTTCGAGGTTTACATAACCGATGATAACGCCCTCGTCGGGAGTTGAAAGGAGAGTGCTGAACTGATCCTTGCTGATTGCGAATGTGAAGTAGCTGTCGCCGACTTCCTCATTGATACCGATCTCGATACGGTTGTCAACAGGGATAACGTCTGTGCACTCGATGCTTGTGATTGTAGCATAGCCGTTTGCGTCCATATCGCCGAGAAGAGCAAGTCCGTTTGTACCTATGTAGAGTGTCTCTGCCTCCTCAGGAAGCTTGTCAAGATAATCAGCATAGATTCTGATAGGAATCTGATATGACTGTGACGGCTCAATGTAGGTGTTGTCGATAGAAATAACGATCTTACCCTCGAGCTTGCCGATGTTTGCAGGCATCTCTGCCGGAGCTTCTTCTGTCTCACCCTCAGCAAATGCGGCAACGCCGAGTGTGAAGAGCATAATTACAGAAAGAAGAATTGCTAAGAATTTTTTCATGTGAAATCTCTCCTTTTGTTTTTTTGCATTTTCATGCGCTTTATTTTGCATAGTGTTGGGGAACACTTCGCTTTGTACTAATAATATCACGAAATTATTTTTTATAATTCCATTTTAGAAATATATTCGCTTTTTCATAAAAATTTCATAATAAATTTTTTCATTTTAGTATATTATGAAAAATAAATAACAATATATTGTATCAATCGCAAACTTCCTGCATAACTTCATTGACGACCGAGCCTGCAACCGAAAGTCCCGAACCTGATTTTTCAACGACACAGATCACAGCGTAAGGTGTGTCCTCCCTCTGGGAAAAGCCGACAAACCATGCATGAGAGCCGCCCTCAACCTCCGCCGTTCCCGTCTTGCCGCACATTTCAAGTCCGGGGAAGGTATCGTCCGAATAATAGTTCACAACGTTTGAACGCAGGAGCTTTTTCATCTGTGCGGCAATCTGCGAATCAAGGTTCACCGTTTTGTTGACCTCGGTTTTTCCGATTATATCCGTCTTGCCGTCGGGATACACCATATTTTCGACGAAATACGGCTTTGTCGCAACTCCGTTGTTTGCGATCGCACCCATAAGAGTGAGCATATGGTAGGGATTTACCATCGTCGTGTACTGACCTATTCCCGCCCAGCCGAGATCGGTTTTTGTGGTCTTGCTGACATCAAACTTGCTTGCGGAAACGGTAATCTGTCCCATATCCTCTTTTGTGTTAAAGCCAAGCTCGCCTGCCGTCTGCATAAGCTTCGCCTGACCGAGCTGAATTGCGATCTGAGCGAAAGCCGAGTTGCAGGAATGGTTCAGCGCCTCCTCAAAGTCCACCGTACCGTGAACTCCGTTACAGATGATTTTTCCGTCGCCCGTGGCATATTCTCCCGTACATTCAAAGGTCTGAGAATAGATATCGGGAATATTTTCGATCGCACTTATCGCCGTGACGATTTTGAAGATAGAGCCGGGAGTATACATACCCGAAACAAAGCGGTTGAGGTAAACTCCCTCGTATTCATCGGGATTATCGTCGATATCGTCCGGTTTATTCTGAGGATCATAGGACGGAGTTGAAACCATACACACCATTTCGCCCGTCTTGTAATTGTAGACGGCGATCGTACCCTTTCTGCCGTCCATCGCCTGATAAGCCGTTTTGCAGATATCTGCGTCAAGGGTGAGGTTGATATCGTTTCCCCTGTTGTATTTTTTCAGATTATAAACTCCGTTGACAAAATCGTAGCCCGACAGCTTCGAGCTGTAAACATACTGAACGCCCGTTGCAATAAAGGACGAGTTGTCGCCCACCGCATGAAGCATCGCCTTGCGCACCGTCTTATCGTCATTATACACTCGCACTCCGTCCTCGCTGTAAACGAGCTTTGTGCCGTTGCGGTCAAAAACCGTGCCTGCGCTTGAGATTTCGCCGTTCTTATATATGTGCTGATTGACGAGGTTCGACGTCCATTCCGCACCGTGAACGTAGAAATTGTATATCATAAATCCGAGACCTGCAAAGAACGCAATTATTACAAAATATAAAACAAAGGCTCTTCTTGTTGTATTTCTCATCGCTTTGTTCCTCCGTTCGGAGGCTTTCTCCGTGATATCGGGATATCCTTTGAGCTTTGCTGTGAAGCCGTCCGCTTCTTGCTGACAGGAATATCCTTGGCGGAGGAAGTCGTTTTTTTCTTGCTGACAGGTATGTCCGCCGCAGGCTTCTTTGCCGTTACAGGTTTGTTGACAACAGGAGGTATATACACCTGTCTTTTAGTTCTCTTGCCGATCATAATGTTGTCGGGATAAAGCGGATGGTCGGGCAGAATGGTCTTTGACAGCTTGGGATATGTTCTGATATCCGCCGACTTGATAAACGCAAGCATACCCCATGAGGAAATGACGCTTGATCCGCCTCGGCTGATGAACGGAAGCGTAACTCCCGTAAACGGCAGAATGTCCGTTACGCCGAAGATATTAAGGCTTGTCTGGAACAACAGCAGACCTGCCGCCGCACAGGCGGCAATAGCGTAGAATGCGGAACGGGTGTTCCTTGCCACCTTTATGGCATAGAGCAGAATTAAAGCATAGGTTATGACTATCGTAAAAGCGATTATCATACCCCATTCCTCGCAGATCATTCCGAACGCAAGGTCAGTTGAAGCAAAGACTACGTTCCTCAGCTCGCCCTTTCCGATTCCGAGACCGAAAAGTCCGCCGCTCGCCGAATAGATCAGCGTTCTCGTCTGCTGCATACCCTCCTCGTTGATAAGCTCCCATATATGCCTGTATGCGCGGAAGCGTGCGGCAACGTGCGGCTTGAAATAGACGATCATCAGCGCACCGAGCAAAGCCGCCACACAA
The DNA here is from genome assembly GCA_036310785.1 of Acutalibacteraceae bacterium. Classification (GTDB taxonomy): domain Bacteria; phylum Bacillota; class Clostridia; order Oscillospirales; family Acutalibacteraceae; genus CAG-488. Next base: position 2,412 of record JAXJRE010000025.1, on the reverse strand, counting down.
ACAATGGCAATGGTTCTGACGTCACCCGAACGCATAAATGCAATTATAATAAAGGTGAAGAAGAAAATCAGCGCCGTACCGAAATCCTTCATAAGGAAAAGCGCACCCACACAGCCGAAAGAGAAGATGAGGTACTTAGTCAGGCTTCGTGCGTTTTGCAGCTTATCCAGAGACGCCGCACCGACAAATATAAACGCAAGCTTTACGAACTCTGACGGCTGAACGGAAATTCCGCCTATCGTTATCCAGTTCAGCGCACCGTTGGTATATTTTGCAAGAGCAAGATTGACAACAAGCAGTCCTACCGCCGCCACGGCAACGGGCATTCTCAGCTTCATCACGATATCAGTCCGCCGCATGACAACAAGCATCGCAATAAACACGAACAGTCCCAGTACAATCGCCACGACCTGTTTGAGAGCGTAGCCGTCATCGACCGTTGCAACATTCGTCAATCCGATGCCCGAAAACAGAAATCCGATTATTTCAATTTCAAAATTGTTCTGCCCGAAGAAAGTTGAGGCAATTATAAAATATCCCCATTCAAGGATTATAAATCCTGCATAGATCGCAAAAAGCTTGCTGTTGAAACCGTTGCCCGTTATCGCAACAGTTCCCGTCAGCACCTGAAATATTGTAACGAGGATCAACGCAAATCCCCAGTGAAATTTATTATTCAGCTTTTCGCCGCTCACGGTATTCCCCCTTTCGGCTTCTATGGTTTATTCATTATAACCCATTTGTCGGAAAATCTCAACATATTTGATATTTTTTTACATTTATGATATAATTCTCAAAAAAGAAAAGTCGGGTGAGAAAATGGATAACGAAAAAATCATAAAGCTTGCAGAGTTTATCAACACTTCAAAGAAAACCGTCTTTTTCGGCGGAGCGGGCGTTTCGACCGAGAGCGGTGTCAAGGACTACCGAAGCGAGGACGGACTTTACAATACCGTTCGTGAATACGGCGTTTCTCCCGAAACGATACTCAGCCACAGCTTTTTCATTTCAAAGCCCGATATCTTTTACGACTTCTATTACAAATATTTTCTTGAGCTTGATGTCGAACCAAACACGGCTCATCTTGTTCTTGCCGAAATGGAGCAGAAAGGCAAGCTCTCCTCGGTCATCACTCAGAACATCGACGGACTGCATCAGAAAGCAGGAAGTAAAAACGTAATCGAACTGCACGGCACAACAGCCGTCCATTACTGTATGAAGTGCGGCAGACCTTTCCCTCTCGATGAGCTGAAAGCCTTGAAGGGCAAAGTGCCGAAATGCGAAAAATGCGGTGAGCTTGTCCGCCCCGACGTCGTGCTTTATGAAGAATCGCTCAAGGAAAATGTCGTCGAAAAAGCGATTGACGAAATTTCCGCCGCAGACCTGCTGATTATCGGCGGTACATCGCTTGCGGTCTATCCTGCGGCGATGTATATTCGGTATTTCAAAGGCTCGCACATTGTTCTTATCAACAAAGGAAAAACCGATCTCGACTCAAACGCCGACCTCGTTTTCAGAGACAGCATAGGTCAGGTTCTCGGAGCGGTCAGAAATCATATTAAGGGGGTGAAAAAATGTTCAGAGAAATGAGAAGATCCAAACAGCAGCTTTCGCACGAGGAATGTGAAAGGATTTTGAAGCAGGGTAAAACGGGAGTGCTTGCCGTACTCGGTGACGGCGGATATCCCTATGCTGTTCCGCTCAACTATTACTATTCCGACGGTCAAATATATTTTCACTGCGCCAAAGAGGGGCACAAGCTCGATGCTATCGTTAAATGCCCAAAGGTTTCATTCTGCGTTATTGACCGTGATGATATCTTTCCGGAAAAATTAACGACGCTTTACAAAAGCGTCACCGTTTTCGGAAAGGCGGAAATAATCAAAGACGAGGCACAGGCTCGCACCTCGGTAACAGACCTGAGCATAAAATACTGCCCCGATCAGCTTGACAAGATCGCCGAAGAAACAAACCGTGACCTCGGCAGGCTGTGTATGGTAAAAATCAGCATCGAGCATATGACAGGCAAACAGGGAAAAGAACTTATGAAGGAGGAAATCGGATGAAAAATAAAGTTATCAGACTAACTTCATTTATTCTGACGATCATTTTAGCTATGAGCACACTTTTTTATACCTCGGCATTTGACGAAACAGGACAGATAAAAATAACCGAGCCTACTCCGCTTCTCAGAGAGGACGGAAGCCTGACTCAGCCCGGATATTGCTTTACCGAGCTTTATCAATATGACCGTTCTGCGATTAAGGCGAACAAGACAAGGATTAAGGAATGGGATTTTTATCAGATCTCCAACAGCCGCTATGTCCTTCAGGTCACAATGGCTGACATCTCCCTCGGCGGAGCGGCAAACGTGACTCTCTTTGATATGCAGACGGGCAAGAGCTACAGCGC
>JAXJRE010000024.1:0-5116 GCA_036310785.1 Acutalibacteraceae bacterium | reverse complement strand
TTTATGCACTTCAAACGCGGTGCTAGATTTGGCGGCATAGCTCAGCTGGCTAGAGCATACGGTTCATACCCGTAGTGTCACTGGTTCAAATCCAGTTGCCGCCACCAAAATTAGGCCCGGTGGTCAAGCGGTTAAGACACCGCCCTTTCACGGCGGTAACACGAGTTCAATTCTCGTCCGGGTCACCAAGTCGGGTTTTTCCCGACTTATTTTTTTATCTGAAAACAGGTGATACAATGAAGTTCTTAGGCAATGTTCTGTGGATTATCTGCGGAGGTCTTGCCGAGGCTCTCGGCTGGTTCTTTTACGGTCTGCTCTTTTGCGTTACTATCGTCGGTATTCCGATCGGCAGACAGTGCTTCAAGTTTGCGTCACTGTCCCTTGCCCCGTTCGGAAAAGAAATCCGTTACGGAGGACACACGGCAAGCTTTATCGCCAATGTGGTATGGATCCTCGTCTGCGGAATAGAAATGGCGCTTCTGAATGCGGTTCTCGGATTATTGCTTTGTATCACAATTATCGGAATCCCGTTCGGCAAGCAGTTTTTCAAGCTTGCTAAGCTGTCGTTAATGCCTTTCGGCGCAGAGATAGTCTGATCTTCTCAATTCAGGAGGGTTCCCGCAATGAAAAAATTTTTGTCAATGGTTTTATCGGTCGTTACACTTGTTTCGGGCTTATCGGTAGTTGCCTGCGCTCAGGGTGAAACTAAACCGACCGCCTCCGTCTATATCCGTGATCCCTTCGTCCTGACATATGACGGCAAGTATTATATGTACGGCACCGGTGCGGCACACAACGGCTACGGCTGTTACGTCAGCGAAGATCTTGAAAACTGGTCGGGACCTTACACGGTCTTTTCGGCTGACAGCGATCCCGATTTTGACGGTATCGGTGACTATTGGGCGCCCGAATGTCATTACTACAAAGGAAGCTTTTATCTCTTTGCTACATACAAATCTAAGGACACCGAGTTCCGCGGAACAGGCATTTTTAAAGCTGACAATCCGCTCGGCCCGTTTGAGCTTATCTCCAACGGTCACGTGACTCCGAAATACCGTGACTGCATCGACGGAACGCTTTATGTTGACGAGGACGGTCAGCCGTGGATCGTCTATGTAAACGAATGGACAACAAATGATGACGGTATCGGTGAAATGGCGGCTTCAAAGCTGACTGAGGATCTTTCTCAGCGAGTCGGCGTTCCCAAGGTGCTTTTTGCGGCAAACAACCACGTCTGGACGGACGATCATGTCACGGACGGACCTTTCCTCTACAAGACAAAGGACGGCAGACTTATTATGCTCTGGTCAAATGTCAGCGACAAGGGCTATGCCGTGGGAATTGCATGGTCAGACAACAACAAGGTTGACGGAAACTGGTATCATCAGCTTGTCGCTCTTTATCAGAAAGGCATTTATTACGAATATAACGGCGGTCACGCAATGCTTTTCGAGGATCTGAACGGTCAGCTCACCATGGCTCTTCACTCCCCCAACGGAAGCACTCCGGAGCGTCCGACTGCGGCTATGTTCATCCCTGTAAAAGATACGGGTGACACTGTTGTAATTAAATCCGATTTCGGATTTTTCAAGAACATTCTTTACTTTTTCCGAAGAACCTTCCTTTTTGTTTATTATAAGTTTTCACATATCATCACAAGAATAATCAGCTTGTAAAATCAACATTTAGCGCCCGATTTTTTCGGGCGTTTCTTTTTTGCTTGAAATTTATCCCATATGCTGTATAATGTTTTTGAGGTGATACTATGACCGCTAAACCCGATTATGAAAAAATACATGACTGGAAATTCTATGCAAGTGATATCCTCGTCGAATATGAGCAGTCGGTTGATGAGGGACTTGATATTGAAAAATACAAAGACCTTTTCGAAGCTGTTTCAAAGCTCCCGAAAGACGAGATAAAGAAAGACCTCGGAGATGTCCTTTACAAAATTGTCAGCAACGCAAAACAAAAGGAAGATTATCCTTTCAATGAGCCGTCGGAGCTTGATGCCATCCGTGCTCTCAGAAATCCCACCCCCCTTTGCGGCGAGGTTGACAAAGCCAAGCTCAAGGATAAGATCTACGGTGCGTGGCTCGGAAGAGTCTGCGGCTGTTTTCTCGGCAAACCGATCGAGGGAGTCCGTTCCGAGGAGCTTATCCCCTTCCTTAAAGAAACAGGCAATTATCCCATGTCAAGATACATTTTACGTTCCGACATCAAGGACGGAATGTGCGACAAATACAATTTTGATTTTGGTAACGAAAACAAAATTTACGCCGACGAGACCGTCTGTATGCCGTTTGACGACGACACGAACTACACCGTCCTTGCTCAGATAATCCGTGAAAAATACGGCAAGGATTTCACTCCGCTCGATGTTATAACCGCATGGTCGGACTATCAGCCCGAATACGCCTACTGTACGGCCGAGAGGGTTGCTTTCCGCAACTTCGTCAATGGCTTCACTCCGCCTCAGTCTGCATTGTATCAAAATCCGTACAGGGAGTGGATCGGCGCTCAGATCAGGGGCGATTACTGGGGATATATCAACCCGGGCAATCCTGAGCTTGCCGCAGAAATGGCTTGGAGAGACGCTTCGATTTCCCACGTCAAAAACGGAATTTACGGTGAAATGTTTGTTGCCGCAATGATCGCCTCTGCCGCTGTCACAAGCGATCCGGAGGAAATAATTCTTTGCGGACTTGCTCAGATTCCCTGCACATCAAGACTTTACAAGGATATTACGGATATCCTTGATAAATTCAAAAGCGGAGTTTCCATGCAGAATACCTTTGATTATATCCATACCCGATTTGACGAGCATACAGGTCACGGCTGGTGCCACACGATCTCAAATGCGATGATCGTTGCCGCCTCCCTGCTTTACGGCGGCGGAGACTTCGGAAAGTCGATATGTATGGCTGTTCAGACGGCATTTGACACCGACTGCAACGGTGCTACCGTCGGCTCAATACTCGGTATGGCAAACGGAGCAAGAAGTATTCCCGAAAGCTGGAGCAAACCGCTCAACGACAGCCTCGACACGACAATTTTCAATGTCGGCAAAGTCAGAATATCCGAAATGGCGGAAAAGACTATGGCACATATCGGCTGACGTATCAAGGGGCTGTCGCACTAAGCGAAGAACAAAAGAAACATCACACCGTATCAATAAATATTCGAAATATCGAAAAAAATGTTGCTTTAACGGTTTTAATATGGTATTATTAGAAAATCAAAAAGGTTTTTTGAAAGGAAGGGTTAAATGGACGGCAAATTACAAATTTTGTTGGCTATGGCGGGATATATGCTCATCGTTATTGCGATCGGCTTATTTTTCGCAAAAAAATCACAGGCGAATTCTGAAAACTATTTCTTGGGCGGACGCTCTCTCGGACCTTGGGTTGCGGCAATGAGTGCCGAAGCCTCAGACATGAGCGGTTGGCTTCTCATGGGCTTACCCGGCGTTGCTTACTGGTGCGGAATTGCCGATGCCGCTTGGACGGCTATCGGTCTCGCAATCGGTACATATGTAAACTGGCTGATCGTTTCAAAAAGGCTCAGGGCATATTCGATCGTCTCGGGCGACTCGATCACGGTTCCCGATTTCCTCAGCAACCGCTATCACGAAAAGAAAAAGGTTATACTCGGTATTTCCGCAGTATTCATTCTGATCTTTTTCACAATCTATGCGGCAAGCTGTTTTGTTACCTGCGGCAAGCTGTTTTCAGGTCTGTTCGGCTATTCTTATCACTCGATGATGCTCGTCGGTGCGGCTTTCGTTCTTATTTACACGATCCTCGGCGGTTTCCTTGCCGAGAGCGCATCCGACTTTATGCAGGCTGTCGTTATGATCTGCGCCCTTGTCGGCGTTCTTGTCTGCGGCACGCTTCATGCAGGCGGAATTGATGCAGTCATTGAAAACGCAAGGAACATTCCCGGTTATTTCTCACTTACAAGCATCGCTTCTCCCGTCACCGACGCTGACGGAGTTCAGCAGGCTACGAACGGCACTCCCCTCTTCGGAGAAGCTTCAAAGTACGGTTTCCTCACAATTCTTTCAACTCTTTCATGGGGACTCGGTTACTTCGGCGTTCCTCAGGTTCTCCTGAGATTTATGGCTATCAGAAAGACCTCAGAGCTTAAAAGATCACGCCGCATTGCGACGGTTTGGGTTTTGATCTCCCTTGCAGCCGCCGTATTCATCGGTGTTATCGGCAGAGCGATTCTCCCGACAGACGCCGGTCTCGCAACTCAGAGCGGAGCCGAAAACGTATTCGCACATCTTTCACAGCTTCTTTTCCACCCTGTTATTGCAGGTGTTATCATGGCAGGTATTCTTGCCGCTACCATCAGCTCGTCTGACTCCTATCTTCTTATCGCCGCTTCGGCTGTTTCAAAGAACATTTTTGAGGGTATTGTCAAGAAGAATGCGTCTGACAAGCAGGTTATGCACGTTTCAAGAATTATGCTTATCCTTATCACACTTGTCGGAATGGGCATTGCGTGGAACGAAAAGAGCGTTATTTTCGAGATCGTTTCTTTCGCATGGTCGGGCTTCGGCGCAACCTTCGGACCGATCATTCTGTTCTCCCTGTTCTGGAAGCGCACGAACAGAGCCGGTGCGATTGCAGGTATGCTTTCGGGCGGAGCAATGGTATTTATCTGGAAGCTCCTGCTCAAGCCTATGGGCGGAGTATTCGGAATTTACGAGCTTCTCCCCGCTTTCCTTGTATCCTGCATATTCATTGTAGTTGTCTCCCTCTGCACGGCAAAACCGTCGGCAGAGATGGACGAGGAATTTGAAAAAGCTCGCACATACACAGAGGCATAATTTCCGCACACAATTCAAAAGAACCGTTTCTGTTCGCAGTTACGGTTCTTTTTTGATATTCGATTTGCGGTCATTCGTCATCTGTATAAAATAATATATTCCGCATATTTGTAATGTCAACAAATCACAGTCCTGTCATACGGACTTACAACTGGATTTATTTTTTTAGAACGTCTTCCATTTGATCCTAAATTGCCAAAGTGAAGTTCGGATTTTTGAGAAAAAAACGAGAAATACCACGGGTTCACCTTGACAAAAGGTAGGGTGTTATATATAGAT
>JAXJRE010000023.1:0-9190 GCA_036310785.1 Acutalibacteraceae bacterium | reverse complement strand
GAGCTTGACGATATTATCGAGGTTGCGGAGGCTATGATAAAATATGTTCTCAAGGACGTTATCGAAAAGTGTTCCGAGGAGCTTGCCTTCTTTGAGAAATTCTTTGAAAAAGGACTTCGTGAAAAGCTTCAGAAGATAGTTGACGGCGACTTTGAGAGAATAACCTACACCAAGGCTATCGAGCTTCTTCAGGAGGCTGATGTTGATTTCCAGTACCCTGTTGAGTGGGGCTGCGACCTTGCAACGGAGCATGAGAGATACATCACCGAGCAGGTTTACAACAAGCCTGTTTTCGTCACGGACTATCCCAAGGAGATCAAGTCCTTCTATATGAAGCAGAATCCCGACGGAAAGACCGTTGCGGCAACGGATCTTCTTGTTCCCGGCGTCGGCGAGATCATCGGCGGCAGTCAGCGTGAGGAAAATCTCGACAAGCTCCTTGCGGCAATGAAAGAAAGAAATATGTCCGAGGAAGAATACAAGGATTATCTCGACCTGAGAAAATTCGGCTCCGTGCCTCACGGCGGCTTCGGTCTCGGATTTGACAGAATTGTAATGTATATGACCGGTATGAGCAACATCCGTGACGTACAGCTCTATCCCAGAACTGTCGGCAACATCAGATAAGGAGGAAGAAAAATGAGAGATTTACAGCTTGTGGACGGATACTCCTCCGTTCTCACACTCAGAGAAACTCAGAAAGCGATCAAGCTTGTCAAGGACACCTTTGCCAAGGAGCTTTCTGCGGCTCTTAATCTTGAAAGAGTCAGCGCACCCTTTATCGTTAAGAAAGGAAGCGGAATCAACGACGACCTCAACGGAGTTGAGAGAAAGGTCGAATTTGACATCAAGGAGATCGAGGGCACGGCTGAGATCGTTCAATCCCTTGCAAAATGGAAAAGAACTGCTCTCAAGGCCTACGGCTACGGCGTAGACGAGGGACTTTACACCAATATGAACGCTATCCGCCGTGACGACGACTGCGACAATATCCATTCAATCTTCGTCGATCAGTGGGACTGGGAGCGTGTAATTTCAAAAGAAGAAAGAAACGTGGAATTTCTCAAATCTGTTGTCAAGAAGATTGTAGGTGCGGTAGACAACACTCAGAAAAAGGTACATGAGGCTTTTCCGCAGCTTAAAAATGAGCTTGCAACCGATGTTTTCTTCATCACAACTCAGGAGCTTGAGGATATGTATCCCGACAAGACTCCCAAAGAGAGAGAGGATATAATCACCAAGGAAAAGGGCGTTGTTTTCGTAATGCAGATCGGCGATCTGCTGAAAAGCGGCATCAAGCACGACGGCAGAGCGCCCGACTATGACGACTGGAAGCTCAACGGCGACCTGCTTTTCTGGAACGAGACACTTCAAAAAGCCTTTGAGGTTTCGTCAATGGGCATCCGTGTCGATTCCGACTCGCTTGCATATCAGCTCAAGGCGGCGGACGCCGAGGACAGAATGAAGTACGACTACCACAAGGGCATTGCGGACGGAACTCTCCCGCTCACGATAGGCGGAGGCATAGGTCAGTCAAGACTGAGTATGCTCCTGCTTGAAAAGGCTCACATCGGTGAGGTTCAGGTCTCGCTCTGGCCTGAAAAAATGGTTGAGAAATGTAAAGAAAACGGTATAAACTTACTTTAATAGTTTAATAATTGATCGGGCTTTCGCATAAATATGCGTCAGCCCGTTTATTATTACTGTATATTATGCAAAAAATACTTTCGTTCACGGTTTATTTATTTTTACTTCCTTGACTTTGATATATATATTATAGTATAATAATCTGAAAATATATTGGTGGTGAGAAAATGAGCTCTTATATAAATCCCTTAACGAATCAGACGACTCAGGCTCTGGTCGAAGAACTCAACAAGAATTACAAAATAAATCCCGATTACTTCAATCGCTTCAACGTTAAAAGAGGTCTGCGAAATGCTGACGGAACGGGCGTCATGGCAGGCATTACAAAAATCAGCTCGGTTGACGGCTACTACATCGACGACGGTGAAAGAGTGCCCAAGGAAGGTCATCTCTATTTCCGCGGTTTTGATATGCAGGAGATTGTAAAACACTGTCAGGAGGAAAACCGTTTCGGTTTTGAGGAGGTCGCATGGCTTCTGATTTTCGGCTCTCTCCCGACTGCGGAACAGCTTGAACGCTTTAGAGATATCCTTGCTGTCAGCCGTAATCTTCCCGAGGACTTCATCGAGGACACAATGATGAAAGCCCCCTCCCCGAATATTATGAACAAAATTACACGCACCGTTCTTGCGCTCTATTCCTACGATGAGTCGCCCGACGATACGTCGCTTGAAAACGTTGTCCGTCAGTCAATCCAGCTTGTCGGTCAGCTTCCCGTCATTATGGCTTATGCTTATCAGGTCAAGAGAAGACATTACCTCAAAAAGAGTATGTATATCCATCCCGCAAAGCCCGATCAGTCAACTGCGGAAACGATCCTGCGCTCTATCCGTTCGGATAAGACCTTTACCGATGAGGAGGCAAAGCTTCTTGACCTTTGCCTTATGGTACACGCTGAGCACGGCGGCGGTAACAACTCGACCTTTGCAACAAGAGTTCTGACCTCCAGCGGAACGGACACCTATGCGGCAATCGCGGCAGGCATCGGTGCTCTGAAAGGACCTAAGCACGGCGGAGCAAATATCAAGACCGCCGAAATGATAAGATACATTCAAAACGGCGTTGCCGATCCTACCGATGAAGGTCAGGTTGCCGACTATCTTACAAAGATAATCAGGAAAGAGGCAGGAGATCATTCGGGTCTCATCTACGGTATGGGACATGCCGTTTACACCCTTTCCGATCCGAGAGCCGTTATACTGAAAGAGGAAGCACGCAAGTATGCCGAAAAGCACGGCTTTGAGGAGAAATTTAAGCTTATTGAAACGGTCGAGAGGCTTACTCCCGAAATTTTCTACAAGGAAAAGGGCAACAAAAAACCGATATGCGCCAACGTTGACCTCTATTCCGGTTTCATATATGAAATGCTCAAAATACCTGAGGATCTCTTTACTCCGCTCTTCACTACGGCAAGAATTGCAGGCTGGACGGCTCACCGTCTTGAGGAGCTTGCAACAGGCGGCAAAATCATCCGACCGGCATACAAGAGCGTTATGGCAAAAAGAAAATATGTAACTATTGACCAGCGTATTGCAAAATACGCTCCCGATCAGGGTTACGTTCCTTATGAAGAAAGAATTATCAAGGGGGAATAAAAAATGAAATCAAAGAGCGACATAATTTACAAGCTTCCGCTTTTCGTCTCTCTTGCCGCATTGCTCGTTTGTGTACCGCTGAGGGTTTACCAGTATTTTAAGATACTTGAGCCCGAAACAGGCTTTTACAGCGATGTGAATTTCTCGGTTTATATCATTTATATCCTGCTTTGCGTTGCGATGATTTGCGCAATGATAATACCGATGATAAACAAAAAGAAAATGATAACGGTCACTTCGGTAAAGAAGTCTCCCGTTTTCCTTGTTCTGTCCGTTATACTTGCCGTCACGGTCATAGTTGACTCTGCCGCCCAGCTTATGAGTTATTTTGATCTCTACGATCAGGCTGTTTCTTCGGCAACGGCAGTGACGGACTATGTGAAAAATCAGGGCGGCACCCTGCTTCTGCTTCAGGCAGTTTCGGGTGCGGTTGCAGCTGTTTACTTCTTCGTTTACGGACTTACGGTCGGTATCGGCTCATCGGACGGCTCAAAGCTTAAAATTCTTGCCCTCACGCCTGTTATATGGTGCATTTTCAAGCTCCTTTACAGGTTCAAGAGGACAATAAGCTTTGTCAATGTTTCCGATCTTTTGCTGGAGCTTTTCGAGATAGTATTTATGATGCTTTTCTTCCTCGCTCTCGCTCAGACGGTTGCAAAAATAGACGCTCCTGCTGTTTTCTGGAAGCTCTTTGCCGAGGGAATACCTGCGGCAATGTTCGCCCTTATGTGCTTCCTGCCGAGATTTATCGTTATGATAACAGGCAATTCCGAGCTGCTCAACGCACACCACGGCGTTTCATACAGCGATTTCGGCGTTGCACTTTATATTGTTTATAACCTCCTTTCAAGGGCAAAGGCTCAGACAGCCGAGACGGAGGAATAATCGGGGTAGTTTAATGTTTCTTGATAATGTTCTTATTGCGGCACGTCAGGTCGGCATACTTTACATTATGGTAATCATCGGAGTTGTCTGCGACAAGCTCGGACTTTTTACCGAAAAGACAGGCAAGGCTTGTACCGATCTGCTTTTCTACATAATAACGCCCTGCGTTATTATAAACTCGTTTTTCACAAGTGAATTTACAAAAGAAAGCGGAACAAAGCTGCTTATCGCTCTCGGCTGCGGATTTCTTCTGCATTTCATCGCCATTGCCATAAACACACCTCTTTTTTCAAAAGGCGATAAGGACGAAAACTGCGTCTATAAATACGGAGCGATATACGGCAATGTCGGATATATGACACTTCCCCTCACCCAGGCAATTCTCGGAAGCGAGGGAGTTTTCTACTGCTCCGCAGTTGTTATGGCTTTCAACGTCGTATCGTTTACTCACGGAGTTTTTATGATGGATCGAAGCAAGGGCTTCGACGCAAAAAAGCTCATTCTCAATCCCGGCGTTATAGCTGTCCTTATCGGACTTCCGTTCTATCTTTTCCGCATTTCACTTCCTGAAATAATATCAAAGCCTGTCGATTTCATCGCAGGCACTCAAACGCCGATTGCAATGATTATTTTCGGCACATTCCTTGCAAACGCTCAGCTCAAAAGCATATTTACACACAAGAAGATTTTTCTTGTTGCTCTTTCAAAGCTGATTGTATTGCCGGCGGTTATGATAACCATATACAAGCTTATGGGACTGAGCGGCACTCTCCTTGTCGCCTTGGCAATTTCGTCCTGTGCCCCGTCAGCCAACAACACCGTGATGTTCTCCGCAAAATATGATAAGGACACAAGGCTTGCTTCACAGCTTGTTGCAATGGTAAGCTTTATTTCAATAATAACAATACCGTTAATTATTGCGGCGGTTCAAACCATCGCTTAGGATATGATAAAGTGATACACAACATTATTTCGGAAATTACTCCGGTTTACGGTTTCTGCGATTTCATTTCGGTCGCCGACGGACTTATCAACTGCCGTGCAAAAAATCGGCTTCCCGACAACGCAAAGAGTATAATTGTCATGCTGTTCCCCTACTATCTCGGTGAGGAAAAATACCGGGATTGTAATATTTCACGCTATGCCGTTGTGCGGGACTATCACACGGCAATCACATCTGCCGTTCAGATCGGTCTTGAAAAGCTCAGGCAAGCCTATCCAGATGACGAGTTTGTGTTTTTTACCGACAATTCTCCGATTCCCGAAGTCAGAGCCGCTGCGGAGGCAGGTCTCGGTGTGAGAGGAAAAAACGGACTGCTCATAAACGAGGAATACGGCTCATGGTTTTTTATTTCCGAGATTGTCACAACTCTTGAGCTTCAGTCGGCAAAGGTGACGAAAACCGAGTGTATAAACTGCGGAAGATGTATCTCTGCCTGTCCCACTCATGCTTTAAAAAAGGACGGCTTCCAAAAGGAGCTTTGCCTTTCCGATATCACTCAGCGCAAGGGTGAGCTGACTGCCGAACAAAAGGCTTTGATAAGGGCTTCGGGCTGTGCATGGGGCTGTGATATCTGTCAAAAGGTCTGTCCGATGAACAAAAATGTGAAAATTGATCCTTCTGCCGTGTTCCTCGACGGAATAGAAACGGCGGCAAGAACAGATAATATTTCCGACAGGGCGTATGCCTGGAGAGGAAAAAGTGTAATAGAAAGAAATCTGAAAATAATTGAGTAAAACAGGAGGCATATTATGAAACTTTTGATTGCAGTTATCAACAGCGACGATTCCCATGTCGTGCTTGATGAGATCACAAAAGCAGGCTTCTACGCCACAAAGCTTTCAACAACGGGCGGATTTCTCCGTGCCGGAAACCTCACACTTCTTATGGGTGTTGACGACGACAAGGTGGACGAGCTTCTTGAAATTCTCAGGGCAAACTGCCGCAAGCGTGAGGAGGTCACTCCCATAATTCCGACCTACTCATCAGGACTTGTCAACGCTATTCCGGTCAATGTCACCGTCGGCGGTGCAACCGTCTTTGTTCTCGACGTTGACCAGTTCCATAAAATGTGATGCTTACCGCAGATGAGCTCGGCATCCGTAAGGAGCTTGCCGAAAACATAAAAACGCTGATAAAAAACGACCGATTGCCGCATGCAATTCTACTCAGAGGCTCAAGTGCCCGAACAAGAGGAAGTGTTTCGGCTTTTCTTGCTCAGGCTTTTGTCTGTGAGGGCGAGAACAAGCCCTGCGGCAAGTGCAGTCATTGTATGAAAGCAGGGATCAACAGTCATCCCGATGTTATCACGGTCGATCCTACGGCACAGAACGAAAAGACTTTCAAGATCGCCCTCGTCAGGGAGATGAAGGACGACGCTTATATAATCCCTAACGAGGCTTCACGGAAGGTCTATATTCTCAAATCAGCGGACAAAATGAACGTTCAGGCGCAAAATGCGCTCTTGAAGCTGATTGAAGAACCGCCGTCATATGCAAGGTTTATTCTTGAGTGCGAGTCCTCGTCGGCAATGCTTGAAACGATTCTGTCGAGGGTGTCGCTTTTTGACCTCGGTACGGATTCGGACGATGTTCCCGACGAGCTGAGGAGGAAAGCAGACGATATCGCCGCTCGGCTGGCATCCGCAATTCTGAAGCCGACCGAATATGAATTTATGAAAATAACGGCTGAGTTTGAAAGAGACAAGGAGCTTTTTGAGCCTACACTCCCCGCTTTACAGCTCATTTTCCGTGACGCTGTGATAATCAAAACGGGCAGTAATATCACACTTTCCGACCATGCCGACATCAGCCGTGAGGCAGCGTCAAAGCTGACCTTAAAGGCTCTGATAAAATTGACCGCCGAAATTGATAATTTCAGGGAAAGTATAAACCGAAATGCAAATAAAAATTTAATGATAACCCGCTTTTCCGCCGTGATGCGGAGTGCGGCATACGAACGATAATTACTACAAGGAGGTAAAGTATGTCAGAGGTTGTTGGAATCCGATTTAAAGAAGTCGGCAAGATATATTATTTTGATCCTATCGGCGCAAAGCTCAACAAGGGCGACAACGTGATCGTTGAAACCGTCCGCGGTCTTGAGTGCGGCGAGGTTGCTCAGGGCAACAAGGAGGTAAGTGACGACGAGATCGTAAAACCGCTCAAGCCGATAGTCCGTGTTGCGACTGAGGAGGATCTCAAGGTCGTTGAGAAAAACAAAAAGAAAGAGAAGGACGCTTTCGATATCTGTCTTAAAAAGATCGCCGCGCACGGTCTTGATATGAAGCTTATCGACGTTGAATATACATTTGATTCGAGCAAGGTAATTTTTTATTTCACCTCGGACGGCAGAGTTGATTTCCGTGAGCTTGTCAAGGATCTTGCAAGCGTATTCAGAATCAGGATCGAGCTTCGCCAGATCGGCGTGCGTGACGAGTCCAAGATGAAGGGCGGTCTCGGAATGTGCGGCAGACCTTTCTGCTGTAACAGCTTCCTCGGAGATTTTCAGCCTGTTTCAATCAAGATGGCAAAGGAGCAGGGACTTTCCCTCAATCCGACAAAGATCAGCGGAACCTGCGGCAGACTTATGTGCTGTCTGAAATATGAGCAGGAGTCGTATGAGCATCTGCTCAGAGTCACGCCCAAGGTCGGCGCAATAGTTGACACAAGCTCAGGCAGAGGTACGGTTGTTGAATCGGATATGCTCAAGGGTATGCTAAAGGTTCGCCTTGACCGCAACCCCGAAGCCGCGCCTGCCGTATTTAACCGCCGTGACGTTAAGCTCATTAAGGACAAAAAAATCACCGTAAACAAATCTGAAATTGCCGCTTTAAAGGAGATCGAGGGCTAACCTCGTTATGACTTACGCTCTCATCGAATATGATGGGAGCGTTTTCAATAAATTGCAAAGGAGGCTTTACGATGTTATTCGGTAAAGCAAAAATCACCAAAGAGGTGTATATTGACGGCATGAGCTGTATGCACTGTGCCGCCAACGTTGAGAAAGCTCTCGCCTCTCTTAAAGGTGTCAGCGATGTTAAGGTTGACCTGAACGGCAAAAAAGCGACCGTTAAGCTCAGGCAGGATATCGACAACGCCACTGTCAAATCAACCGTCGAAGCCCTCGGTTATACCGTGACGGGAATTAAATAAATCAAAAACTCAGCATAACAAAAATGCCGGTCGCATTGATCTCCCAAAGAATGGCGGAGAAATAATATTTCGCTGAAAAAACTTCAAAAAAGTATTGACTCTCACGTTACGTCATAGTATATACTCATAATTAAGGGAGGCGATCAAATGAAGCTACACATTAAGGAATTTGCAAAGCTCACAGGAGTGAGTGTGCGCACACTGCACTTTTATGATGAAATCGGTCTGCTGAAGCCGTCCTCTGTTGACGAACAGAACGGATACCGTTTTTATGACGAAATTTCCCTGACGAGGATGCAGGAGATTTTGTTCTACCGTGAGCTTGACTTTCCCCTTAAAGAGATACGCATGATTCTGTCCTCTCCCGACTATGATAAACAAAAGGCGCTGAAAGAGCAGAAGCATCTGCTGACGCTGAAAAAGGAACGGCTTGAACGGCTCATCTCGGCTCTTGACGGCGCAATGAAAGGAGAGTTATTCGATATGAATGTTTTCGATAACAGCGAATTTGAAGCAAAGCGCAAGGAATACGCCAAGGAAGCAAAGGAAAAATGGGGCGACACAACCGCTTACAAGGAGAGCGTTGAAAAAACCGCAGACTATTCGGCGGATAAATTCAACCGTCTTAACTCGGCTATGGACGGAAAAATTGCCGATTTTGCCGAATGTAAACGCAACGGCTTTGCACCCGACAGCAATGAGGCAAGGGAGCTGGTAAAGGAATGGCAGGCTTTTATCACCGAAAATTACTATTCCTGCACCGAAGAAATCCTCGCCGGTCTCGGTGAGATGTATGTTTCCGATGAACGCTTCCGGGAAAATATAGACCGTCACGGCGACGGTACGGCGCAGTTTATGTGCGATGCGATAAGATCATACTGCAAATAAAAAAGGACTGTTGTAAACGG
>JAXJRE010000022.1:0-3852 GCA_036310785.1 Acutalibacteraceae bacterium | reverse complement strand
TGGACAGGTATTCCAGCTTCAAGAATTCGCGAAAACGAGCTTGCAAAGCTTGTAGATATTGAGGATAACCTCAAAAAGAAAATCATCGGACAGGACGAGGCTGTCGAGGCTCTCGCTTCCGCAATCAAGCGCAGCCGCTGTCAAATTTCACCGCGCCGCCGCCCTGCGTCGTTCATTTTCGTAGGACCTACGGGCGTAGGTAAAACCGAGCTTTGCAAGACGCTTGCCGCAACGCTTTTCGGTGATGAGAGCGCAATGATAAGGCTTGATATGTCCGAGTTTATGGAAAAGCATACCGTTTCCAAGCTTGTCGGCTCACCTCCGGGCTATGTCGGCTATGACGAGGGCGGTCAGCTCACCGAAAAGGTGCGCCGCAAGCCTTACAGCGTAGTCCTCTTTGACGAGATTGAAAAGGCTCATCCCGATGTGTTCAATATGCTGCTTCAGATCCTTGACGACGGTGTGCTCACCGATTCGCAGGGCAGGAAGGTTGATTTCAAGAACTGCATAATCATTATGACCTCCAATGTCGGCGCAAAGCTCATCACTAAAGAGGGAGCCTCGGCTCTCGGCTTCAAGGGTGAGGATAACGGCGGAGCTATGAGCAGTGAGGATATCAGAAACGCAGTTATGGGCGAGCTGAAAAAATGCTTCCGTCCCGAATTTCTCAACAGGGTTGACGATATCATCGTATTTGAACAGCTCGGCAAGGAGGATATCAAGGAGATCGCACGCAGACTGCTGAAAACTCTCAAAAACCGTGTTCACGATATGGGAATTGAGCTTGATTTCGACGACAGTGCGATTGATAAGATCGCCGACGAGGGCTTCGATCCCGTCTACGGTGCAAGACCGTTGAAGCGTGCCATTCAGTCGCAGATTGAGGATAGGCTCAGCGAGGAGATGCTTGAGGGACGTATGACTTCGGGCAACAAATATATATGCAAGCATAATGATGACGGCTTCGTCTTTGAAATTGCATAATAATAAAGGGCTGCCGCTTAGTGCGACAGCCCCGATTTTTAGGGAGATTATCCTTTTCTGTATTTGTTGATAAGCTCTTGCTTGGTATCCCAGAGTCTCTGCGAAAGGTCAACATAGTAGGTATGCGGATTTTCAAATCTCTTGACCTCGTCCCAGAGCGTGTCTACCTGAGCGAGGCAGTAGCTCTTGATATCGTCAATGTCCTGATATTCGTAAACCCTCTTTCCGTTGATGAAAAGCGGCTGGAGAAGCTGACGTGCTGAGAAATTGTAGACATTCTTGCGCTTCCAGGTGTAGTCGGGATCGAAAATTTCGTAGTCTTGACTGTCGTCTATCGTCTCGTCCTCAAGGGTGATAACATCGGCGAGCGCCTTTCCCGACTCGTTGTCGTAAAGTCGCCAGAGCTTCTTTGCACCGGGAATGGTGACCTTTGCCGTGTTTTCGCTGAGCTTGATTTTCGGAACCATTTCTCCGTCCTTTTCAACGGCGCAGAGCTTGTAAACTCCGCCGAATACGGGAGCTGACGAAGCGGTGATAAGTCTTTCACCTACTCCGAATGAGTCAACCTTTGCCCCTTGAAGAAGCATATCTCTGATGATGTATTCGTCAAGCGAGTTTGAAGCGACGATCTTGACGTCCTCGAAGCCTGCCTCGTCAAGCATAACTCTTGCTTTCTTTGAGAGGTAGGTGATGTCGCCGCTGTCGATGCGTATTCCCTTAGGTCTGAAACCACGGGGAAGAACCTCACGCCTGAACGCCTCTATCGCATTCGGAATACCCGATTTGAGCACATTGTAGGTGTCAACAAGGAGGGTGCAGTCATGGGGATAAGCCTTGGCATAGGCACAGAATGCATCAAGCTCGGAATCAAAAAGCTGAACCCAGCTATGTGCCATCGTTCCGAGGGCAGGTACGCCGAATTCACGGTCAACTATCGTACACGCCGTTCCTGCACAGCCCGCAATGTAAGCCGCCCTTGCACCGTAGACAGCTCCGTCAAAGCCCTGAGCACGACGTGAACCGAACTCCATTATCGGTCGTCCCTGAGCCGCACGGACAATACGGTTTGTTTTGGTTGCAATGAGGCTCTGATGGTTTATTGCAAGCAGTACCATTGTTTCGATAAACTGAGCCTGTATCGCAGGACCTTTTACGGTGACGATAGGCTCACGGGGGAATATCGGAGTTCCCTCAGGTACGCTGTATATGTCGCACTTGAATTCAAAATTTTTGAGATAATCGAGGAATTCCTCGCAGAAGCCTCTGCCTCTGAGATATTCGATATCCTCATCGGAGAAGCTGAGATTTTCAAGATACTCAACCAACTGTTCAACGCCTGCCATTATTGCAAAGCCGCCGTTGTCCGGAATGTTTCGGAAAAACATATCAAACTGAACCGTTGTGTCGCATTTGCCGTTGAGGAAATAGCCGTTTGCCATGGTTATCTCGTAAAAGTCGGTAAGCATTGTGAGATTTCTTTGTTTAAGATTGTTCATTTTGAACACCGCCTTAGAATTAATATCGCTATTATAGCATTACATATTCCTTTTTTCAATCCCGACAGAAATAATTTTATCATTTAAAAATAAAACGCAGAAGAATTATTCTTGGTGAAAATAGATAAAACTGATAACGAAAAAGAAGATTTGCAATTCTAAATAACTAAAAAGTATGGTATTATTCTCCATTTGTTGTTTTTATTATTGCTATATGGTATTATATTATAATGAAAAATTGATGTTTTCAGGTTTGCAGGAAAATAGGAGGAAAGATATGAGAACAAGGAAGCAGGCACTCGGAGATATGAATATCGTCGGCGCCAAGGTTGAACAGCAGAGAAAGGCTATCGGAATGAAGCAGAAGGATCTTCTTGCTCAGCTCCAGATCAGAGGTATTGACCTCAATGCTTCGGGACTTTCAAAGCTTGAGGGACAGCTCCGAGGAGTTGCCGATTATGAGCTCAAAGCTATTGCCGAATCTCTCAATGTAAGTCTTGAATGGCTTCTCGGCTGTGAATGAAAAAATCTCATTTGAGTTACGAAAAAACTGCTCCGATTGAGGAGCGGTTTTTTCGTTTTATATTGACAAATAAGCAGTAAGTATAGTAAAATTATCACCGTAAAGCAGAACAAAAAGTTTATCTGTTAAGGAAAAGGAGCAGTGATTTTTATGGCAGTTTTCAGACCTTTTAAGGCGATCAGACCTATCCCCGAAAGAGCTAAGGATGTAGCCGCTTTGCCGTACGATGTTATGAACAGCGACGAAGCAAGAGAAATGGTAAAGGGCAATCCCTATTCTTTCCTTCATGTAGATAAGGCGGAGGTTGACCTTGATCCCTCGATCGACCTCTATGACGAAAAGGTTTATCTCAAGGCAAGAGAAAATCTCGATAAGCTTGTTACGAACGGAGTTTGCAAGGAGGACGAGAATCCCTGCATCTATATCTACCGTCAGATAATGAACGGCAGAAGTCAGACAGGACTTGTCGGATGTACCGCAATCGACGATTACATCAACAATGTCATCAAAAAGCACGAGCTTACAAGAGCGGACAAAGAGGCGGACAGAATAAATCACGTTGACTACTGCGACGCAAACACAGGCCCGATTTTCCTAACCTACCGTCCCGATGATTTTGTCAGCAAGACGGTTGAAGACTGGAAAGCAAGCCATGCTCCTGTATATGATTTCGTTTCCGAGGGCGTTACAAATACTGTCTGGGTTATTGATGACGCCGCAACGGTAAAAGCGATTACAGACAGATTTGCTGAAATTGACTCCCTCTACATTGCCGACGGTCACCACAGAGCGGCTTCCGCAGTCAAGGTCGGCAAGAAGCGCCGTGAGCAGAACCCGAACTATACGGGC
>JAXJRE010000021.1:0-2335 GCA_036310785.1 Acutalibacteraceae bacterium | reverse complement strand
TCAAGCCAACCCTTGACGGCAATATTTCCGTTTTTGACGTCCGCACCGACGGCTATTTTCTCACCGTAAGCGGCGACCGCCTCGTCTAAAAACGATTCGTCACATATCGCCGCAGTGCCGAGAATAACCCGTGAAACTCCTGCGCCTATGTAGTCCTTAACGGTCTGCATACTGCGGATACCGCCGCCGATCTCAACGAAAAGTCCTGTTTTTTCTGCAACCTCGGCAACGATATCCATATTCGGCGTTGTGCCGTATTTTGCGCCGTCAAGATCGACCATATGAATGTAATCTGCACCGAGCGACTTGAATTTTTCGGCAACCTCAAGCGGTGAATTGCTGTAAACCGTCACCTGATTGTAGTCGCCCTTTAAGAGCCTGACCGCCTTGCGGTCAAGAAGATCTATCGCAGGAAGTATTATCATTTATATAAACATTCCTTTCAGAATTTATCAGTTTTCACAAAATGCTTTCAGAATTGCAAGTCCGACCTTTCCGCTCTTTTCGGGGTGGAACTGACAACCCTTGATATTGCCAAGCTCAACGGCGGCGGTCATCTCCCTGCCGTATTCCGTTGTTGCGATCACGCTTTCGTCACAATCGGTTGCAAAATAGGAATGGACGAAGTAGACGCAGTCATTTTCATTTATATATTTGAAAAGTCCGCTCGGCTTTGCAAAGTGCAGAGCGTTCCAGCCGATGTGCGGTATCTTGAGTTTTTCGGAAATTGCTCCCTCCATGGGTACGACCGAGCCTTTGAGAAGTCCGAGACCCTCATGCTTGCCGTATTCGTAGCTTTTTTCAAAGAGAAGCTGCATACCAAGACATATGCCCATAATATCCTTGCCTGCCGCCGCCTGCTCCCTGACAATCAGATCCATTCCGGTGTCACGAAGCTTCTGCGCCGCATCGGCAAATGCGCCGACTCCGGGAAGAATGAGCTTGTCCGCCGAACGCAAAATCTCCTTGTCCGAGGTGACGACAGCTTCAGCACCTATACTTTTTAGTGAAGAACAGAGCGAAAACAGATTTCCCACTCCGTAGTCGATTATCGCAATCATTAAAGCAACCCCTTAGTTGACGGAATTTCATCGGCAAAAGCCTTGTCAACGGAAGCCGCAGTACGCAGACTTCTTGCAACAGACTTGAACGATCCCTCGATTATGTGGTGGGAATTACTGCCTGCAAGCTGACGAAGATGAAGCGTAATTCCTGCATCGCAGGCAAAGGCACGCCAAAATTCTTCGACAAGCTCGGTGTCGAAATCGCCGACCTTCTGAGTCGGGATATCGAGGGCATAGTAAAGTCCGCCCCTGCCTGAAATATCGACAGCCGAAAGTATGAGAGACTCGTCCATCGGCAAAACCGTGTCGCCGTAACGGACAATTCCTCTCTTGTCACCGAGAGCCTGACAAAACGCCTTTCCGAGACTTATTCCGATATCCTCGACCGTGTGATGATAGTCAACGTAGGTATCGCCGACGCACTTTACCGTCAGGTCAAATCTGCCGTGACGGGAAAAAAGCGTAAGCATATGGTCAAGGAAACCGCAGCCTGTAGCGATATCCGACTTGCCGCTTCCGTCAAGATTTACGGTCAGGTTAATATCCGTTTCGTTGGTTTTTCTGCTGATATTTCCCGTTCTCATTATTTGCGTTCCTCCAAAATATTTTTTACGGCGTCAATAAACAGCTTCATCTGTTCCGCCGTGCCGATCGTTATTCTATTATAATCGCAGATACGCTCCTTTGTAAAGTGGCGGATGAGTATTCCCCTTTCCTTGAGGGTGAGGTAAAGCTCCTCGCCGCCGATCCTGTCAGACTTTGCAAAGATGAAATTCGCCGTTGACGGGAGGACGGTAAATCCGAGCTTTTCAAGCTCGGCGGTCGTCCACTCACGGTTTTGCTGAATTATTTTGCAGTTATCCATATAGTAGCCGTTGTCCTCAAGGGCGGCAATGCCCGCAACCGCCGTCAGACGGTTTACATTGTAGGGATTGGTAGAATATTTGACCGTGTTCAGGTCGGCGATCAGCTTCGAGTTTCCTATGCCGAAGCCGAGCCTTGCACCTGCCATTGAGCGTGACTTTGAAAACGTGCCCGTCACAAGCAGGTTGTCGTATTTCTTCGTCAGCTCAACTGCGCTCACTCCGCCGAAGTCGATATAAGCCTCGTCAATGATGACAACGTTGTCGGGATTGCTTTTTACAATTTTCTCGATCACATCGAGCGAAAGGCAAAGTCCCGTCGGCGCATTGGGATTTGCGATAACAACGGTTTTGCCGACCGCCGTATAGTCGGCAGGATCAAGCGAAAAATCCTCTTTCAACGGAATT
>JAXJRE010000020.1:0-6472 GCA_036310785.1 Acutalibacteraceae bacterium | reverse complement strand
TTATATTCAGTATAACACTCTTATTCAGGAGCTTCCGACTGCCACCCGTACAGGCTATACCTTCGACGGCTGGTATACTCAGGCGAACGGCGGCACAAAGGTAAATGTAGGCGACCGTCTTCTCTACAGCGACTGGGATCTCAACAACACCAGTCAGACCCTCTATGCTCATTGGACTATCAATCAATATAAGCTGACTTATGATAATGAATTTGATTTTGACAACTTTGATTTTGTCAACTCAACCTATCCCAAAACAAGCGGAGGATCTACGCTCACAGTTAATGAAAAAGAAAATTCAATTTCATTCACTTCAAGCAACGGAGACGATTATACACGCACAGGTCAGGAGGGAACTCCTGCAAGCACGGGCTACATGAATCTTATTCCCGGTCATACATATGAGGTTTCGTATGACTACACCGTCAGCAAAGCAGATACAATCAATTGCTTCCTGTTTGCTTACAAGACGGCTAATGATACATCATGGGTTAATGGTAATCAGTATATATCTGTTTCGGGTTCGGGTTCCACATCTTTCCAATACACCGTTCCAACAGGCTATTACTACGGCAAGCTGAGATTCGGTACAGGCTCGGCAGATGTCGCTCTTACTGTCAGCAACATTTGCGTCCGTGATCTCACCGATCCGATGAATTACAAGGCTTCTGACGGAATAAATCCGAGCCTTGACAAGACCTCGGATACAGTCACATTCAAGGCAACTCAGAGTCCGCTCGCAACAATAACTCGCCAGGGCTATACATTCAACGGCTGGTATGAGAGCGAAAATACGTCAAACGGCAACGGCTACGGTACTCAGTTCACAACTTCGACTGCAATGCCTGCAAGAGATGTACCTCTCTTTGCACAGTGGGCGTTAAACGATTATCAGATCATTATTAACCTCAATGCAGACAGCCTTGATAACGCAACGATAGGTTCGTTCAATTACAGTAAGGCGAGTAATACCGCCTCAACAGGTGCAATCGCTTTGACCTCCGAAATCTCTGCACAGCAGACAGTTACGGGTAACATCACAACTATCAGCGTTGCTTACGGCACAAGCTTCACTTTGCCTATCCCGTCAAGACCAGGTTATACGTTCGCAGGCTGGACTGCAAGCGCAACTCCTAACTATGCTTCTCTGACGAATAACGGCAATAGCTCGGCTTCGTCATACAGAGTGGGAGCAGGCGGAGTAACGCTTACGGCACAGTGGACTGCAAACACTTTGATAATCGAGTTCAACGGAAACAATTCGACAAGCGGAAATATGGAGGCTCAGACCTTTACCTATGATCAGACGCAAAACCTTACCGCAAACAGCTTTATAAAGCAGTACACAATCACCTTTAACGGCAACGGCGGTACAATTGACGGTTCAAGCGTTGTAACGGATACTGCTGAGTGGAGCTTCAACGGCTGGAACAGCTCGGCGAACGGAAGCGGAGCATATTCCTACTCTGACGCACAGCCTGTAACAAATCCGTGCGGACTGACGAAGAACAACTCATCTGCAACACTTTACGCTAAGTGGACGGGAGGAAATCTCCAGCTCAAGACGGCAATCAGAGACGGCTATACGTTTGTCGGCTGGGCAACAACATCAACGGCAGAAAAACCGACATATACAGTTAATCAGACCTTGAACTTTACATCAGACCCTACGTTATATGCCGTATGGGTTGAAACTGCAACAGCGAATCAGAGAGTTGAAGAAATTGAGGTTGTAACGGGAATTACGGTTACTGACAACGACCTCTCCTATGAGCCTATTTTAAAAACCGAAAAGAAATATGTTTACGTTGAGGACGATACGTATTCGGCTCTCTGCGAAGCATATGAAGCCGCTTACAGTAATTTCAATGCAAGCAAGACGATAGCAAATGCATCAGCTCTTGTCGATGCAAGAAATAATCTGAATGCTTATTCCGGTGATAATGTAGATGAAAAATTCAAATACGATGCACCGATTAAGGATTACATCAATAATTTTGAAATTGAGTTTGCGTCAGGAGTAAGCAATCTTGTAACTCCCGGCAGGCACAATCTCGGCGAGATCAACCTTAACCACTATACCGATGAAATCCTCGGTACCTCCGATATTTCAATTCTTAAACAGCTTGAAATGGCTAATGCTGTAACATCTTCACTTCAGCAGAACGTTATCAACGATGCTGTAAAGCAGATCGCAAAGGATTACATCACATTCGGAGAGGCCGGCAGCAAACCGACGGTTGATTTCTATGAGACACCTGAAAAAGTTGCTAAAATGCTTAAATCAGAAGAAGCAGTTGAAGCTGTAAACTATCTTAGAACGGATTACGGCTATACATACTATTGTTATGTAAACAGCAAAACACCGATCGTATTCCTCAATGCTGTTGAAGAATCCGAAATCTTAAAATCGGAAATCGAAACCGCAAGCACTACTTCGACAAGACTTGGCTATCCGACACGTGCAACCGTAACATCAAGCGGCGGAGCAAGCGCTGTAACAACGAAGCATCTTGATTCGAGCGACTATTCAAATTACATCAACGCAGGAATCGGAAGCAACTATTCCGGTTATGTAAACGGAGAGCTTCTTACGGGCGAATACTATTACAACGCATATACGCAGATCATGCTTTCACCTGTTTTCACCTCCGATAAGCAGGAAATAGTATACACGATCAAGGCGACAGATGACGCACTTGTATGGAAAACGCAAGATGATAAAGGCAATAAGATTGATCCGGTTTTAACAGAAGGTATCAACTATGCCACAACGGCGAATATGTCTGGTGAAACTGCGACCGGTGTCAGCAAGACAGCAACAGTATCCGAGCCGTCAAAGGGTGTAACGATTTGCTTCAGCTATCATAATCCCGGAAACAGCTTTGATGTATCCGGAGACGCTGTGAATAATGATACATGGCTTAAACAGTATCATTTGTTCAGATCGTCAGGCGGAGCAAGCAACTGGGAGCTTCCGAGACCTCATAATTTCATCAATATGAAGACCGGAAACCCGTACGATACATATTTTGTGAATGACGGCACTTTAGGATCTTCGGACAAAGGATCGTTCTTCTTTACGTTCAAGCTGGGAGACAGCATAGACTTTACAACGAAGACGGTACTTGATGACGGAAACATAGGATATCTTCCGACGCTCAATACAAAAGATCCTGAAAAAATTGCAGCCGCAATAAAGGAAGGAACAATTTCTTTCAGCAGCCTGAAAGCATGCCAATACACAGGAACAAGATCCTATTATAAGGTTCTTGAAAACGGTGAATACGAAAGAGGCGCGGACAATAAATATAAAGTGTATTACGGCGGAACAGGATATGGATTCTTCCCGTGGCCAAAGGCAAATATCTGGTCAGTCAACTATTATCCTGCGTCCGGATCGTATACATACGTTCATCTTGTAGACAGATGGGGTAACTCGGTAGATAGAGTTATTGAGGTTGGCTTGCAGGATGCTGTGGATGTTTCAATGGAAACAAATGCATCGGGCTATACGATTCTTGAAGAGGGCGGAAGCGGAATAGACACCCTTTCACTCAATTCAAGTAATTACGAAATTCTTGCAGACGAAGTCTCAACAATCGAGAACGGTGTATTCACAACTCAGGGCAACACCGTCAGAATCAGCACGGGTGAGGCAAACAAGGCTTACACTCTGAAAATGACAGATAAGGCGACGAACTCCTCGACGGCTACGGTCAAGAGCGACGAGAACGGAATCATTACTCTGAGCGTTGAAGATACTGCGTATGAGAGCGGAGTTTACACCTTCATGCTCAACTCGATAGAGGTCAACCTCTATGACGGAGCTGAAACAGACAAGTACGTTCTCAGCGTATCGGGCGACGAGGTCAGCGAGGGCGAAACAGCTCAGATCACCGTCACGACAAAGGGCGATGTTTCAAAGCTCAGATTCACCGATGCAAGCGGAAACACGTCAACAGTATCAAGCTTCGTTCAGAACGACGACGGAACAAGAACGTGGACATTCGCAAAGGCAAAACCTGCCGGCGAATACACCTACAGGATCACCGTCAAGGTCGGTCACGAATGGCTTGATGAGGGTGACACCGCAGCTCTGATCTTCAATGAGAGAATACTCGACAGCGGCAAGGTAAGAAGCGCCGAGTATGACGAGGAAACGGGACTTTACAAGGTAACGTTTGAAGGCAGAGCGACTAAGGTACAGTTCGTATCCGAAGATGGAATGACGAGGACGTACACAAGATATGCCGAAGCGGTTAAGAGCAGAAAGACGTATGATGCTGACGGAAACGAAGTCAACGACACGGCAAGAACTCTCGACCATGAGGTATGGTATGTCGAAGCAAAGCTCTATTCGGGACAGAATTACAAAGTAGTCGGCAAGTTCGAAGCCGGCTGGAACAGAGCCGAGGACGCAGCCTCGACCGTTACAGGCAAATAACCGAATAACAGAAAACACGGGTCGCAGAATAATCTGTGATCCGTGTTTTGCGTGTACTTATTTATTTAATCGCCTTGAATTTTGAAATAGGTGTATCCGTCGGATTGTAATTTTCAATATAATCAAGCAATTCGGCAGGGGAGTCGGAAATGAAATAAAGCTTCTTACATTCCTCCGCCATGAAATGATTGTCAATTCCGTTTTGAATGAATTTTTGCAGGCTGTCGTAATATCCGTTTGTGTTGAGAATTGCGATCGGTTTATTGTGCCGGTTAAGCTGTTTGAGCGTCAGTATTTCAAAAAATTCATCGAATGTTCCTATGCCGCCCGGAGTGATGATAAAGGCATCGGAAAGCTCCTCCATTTTTTTCTTTCGTTCCCGCATGTTCTGAGGATAGATGAACTCGGTGCAGTTTTCAAAAAGAATACCGTCAACATTGAAAAATTCCGGTGCAATTCCGATGATTTTGCCGCCGAATCGGTGTTCTCCTCTTGCAACGGCGCCCATAAGTCCGTTTGCGCCGCCGCCGAATACAAGCCCGAAATTTCTTTTTGCCATTTCTTCGCCGAGCATTTCTCCTGCGTCAATATAGGATTTTGCAATGGTTGCGCTTGATGCGCCGTATACACATATGTTCATTTTGTCCTCCGATCAGTAGTTTTCTTTAAAGTATAATTCGATTTCTTTTCTTGTTATGCTTGCGTTACCCTGCAACAGTTCGGCAGATCCGCCGCCTTTACCGTTTAACGCCGCGGTAATATCTTTTGCTTTTTTCGTCAGATCAATACATTTTGAAGCAATCGCAAAACGGTAGCCTTTTTCATCGTCCCCGACAAAACCTGCGCAAAGCTTATCTGTTTTTTCTGCTCGCTTAAAACAAGCTTGCGAAGATCGTTTATCTGAATTTCTTTTTCGAAAATTAAAACACAGCTATCCGTATCGGCAATCGCAGAGGATTTAAGGCTTGTAATCTCTATCTTTAATGCGGCGATTTCAGCCTTTAACTGTCCGTGATCGTTCATCAGCTTTTCAAAAGCCGCGGCGGTTTCATTTTGCTTTGAACAAAGCTCAGCGGAGATCTGACGAAGGTTTTCGTATTTCTTTTCATAATCCTCAACTGCGTCGGCACCGCAAAGCATATGAATACGCACTCCGCCTCGGTGACGATTAAAGTCGAGAATTTTTATTATTCCTATTTCGCCGCTTGAATAAACATGGGGCGCACAGCAGGCACAGACGTCATAATCTTTAATGGTTACTATCCTTACGTTTTCTGTCAGTTCAAGCTTGCTGCGGTAATCAAGGCCTTTCAGCGTTTCGTCATCGGGATATTCGCAGATAAATTCAACATTTTTGTAAATTGCTTCATTGGCAAGCTTTTCTACATTCAAAATCTGATCTCTTGTCAGCTCGCCGTTAAAGTCCACAGTCACATCCTCGCCCATATGGAATCCCACGTTATCAAAGCCGTAAAGTCGGTGAACTATACCCGAAACAATGTGCTCGCCCGAATGATTCTGCATTTTTCTGAAACGCTGATCCCAGTCTATCGAACAGGTGACTTTTGCACCGATCTTTATTGGATTGTCAGAATAATGGACTATTTCTCCTTCAATAATCTGAACGTCGGTGATGCTGTTGCTTCCGATTTTACCTGTGTCCGCAGACTGACCGCCGCCCTCGGGGAAAAATGCGGTGCGGTCAAGAATTATTTCATATTTCCCGTTATTTTTACGGCAATCAAGAACCTGTGCCGTAAAATCCTTTATATGGCTGTCTTTATCATATAGCTTTTCCGTTTTCATCGTTTCACTTCCTTTTGTTTTAATATATTATCATATTACCGTAAGAAATGCAATTTGCAGTTTTAAATCGGAACAGAAAAAAGTTTTGATTTGAAATTTTATACAGATTATTTGAAAAAATGCTTGACATTTAGCTTTGTTTGCGGTATTATATTCAAGCGTCAAATACGTGATGTGATTCATTAGCTCAGTTGGCAGAGCACTTGACTTTTAATCAAG